>JALOQS010000188.1 GCA_025459355.1 Pirellula sp. | reverse complement strand
AGCAGGCTTTGCAGCCTTCTTCTTCTTGGAAACCTTCTTAACAGCTTTCTTAGCAGCTGCCTTCTTTGGTGCAGCCTTCTTAGCAGCTTTCTTAGCTACCTTCTTCTTTGGGGCTGCCTTCGTTGCTGCCTTCTTTGCTTTCTTCTTGGCCATGGATACATCCTCCGAAAAGCGAAACTTGACCTTAGACGTCATGTCACAAACACACGAGTGTGGTTGCGGTCGGATCTGTTTCCGCAAAGGAACAACATCCAATGACGTATTTGTATAAAAGTCGAATCCTAATGCAACATCTTTTCGACAATTTTTCCACAATAATGAAACGAATTTTCCACAGTTGCTGGAGATGTTTTCCGCTCGAGCAAACCTCTCGCATGGGCTCGACCAACTCGCTCGCATGGGTTCGTAGCAATGGCTATGAGTGGATCTCGGAAGCTTGCGTAACGGTCTCGAAGAGCAGCCACAAAATCCCCGCTCGCCATGTCTCAAATGCGATGAGTGCGACCTGTTTCTTCGATTCGTTTGAGATGCCTAACTGTTTGCGCATCCAAGGATTTTCCAATCCCTTGCGAAATCTTAAACACACCACTGCACCCAAGACAACTGGTAGCCAAGAACGCGAAATCGATTCTCCGATTGCGACGCTGTAGCATGCCTAAGCGGTCTGATAAACGCATCTTGCGACATCCTCGTGGGTCGATGTTTTCCCCTTTGAGAGACTCGTTGACGAACCCATGTTGAGGCTCGAGAAGAGGTCATTGCGAACTCGTTTTGAGGAGAAAAAATTTTCCAATTTTTTTTCGCGCAACACCCAAAAGTGGGCTGTCGATGCTCGCTTGAGAGGATCAATCACGATCACACGCGAGTCGCGCGTCGTAGCCGAAGTCGCCAAACTCTGGATGCACGCCGGATCAATCGCACTCACATGCGAGTCGCGCAAACGACTCGATCGCGATGCGATTGCTCTACGACCGCATGCTCTCGGTGCGCGACGTTGCATGAACTGCGCTTTCGACTCGACTCCCTTTCGTTGCATGTCGAACTCTCTCAAATCGTGCGGTGCCACTGCCTCTAAGACTCCGAACGAACAGACATCAGATCGATCTTGCAAACGATTGCGTTCGCATTGCTAGCGATTTTAGGCAATCCTGCCCGTTTCATAACGCCAAAGTCGTCGGTCAAGAGCGACCAACCTACTATTAAAGCAACACACACGTGATTACCACGGTGATCTGCGACCGCTCGATTGCATGATCTGAAGATTGGTGTAAGCGAACGAACCAAGGAAGACGGCGGGAAGCCAGTTTTCTTGTCGAATAAACCAAAACGCTGCCAAGATGGAAACCACCACACCGAGGCAAGCGGCTTCATATTGGCCATCGCGCTTGCCAAAAATCCCGATCAAATGACGTGCGATCTGTCCTCCGTCGAGCGGTAGTATCGGAAGCAAGTTCAGCAACGCCCACCAGATACTCGTCGACACGAGAAAGCGAACGAACGTGAACAGATAAACGTTCGGTGACACTTTTAACTCTTCTAGGGAAGCCCCAAACCAACTCGCTACCAGATCGAATTCGTAAACGTAGATGCCGGCCAAGACAGCTACGGCTCCTACGACAAATGCCAACAGCAACTGTATCGCTGGTCCAGCCGCCGAGATGATCAAATGATTCCAGTGTGATAACCTCTGCCTAAGCCCTTGCCTCGCCCAGATCAATCCGGCTCCGGGTATCGCAAGCCCTCCCATTTGGTAAAGAACGATGTGACTCTCGATTCCGAAAAATCGAAACGCCAACGTATGCCCTAATTCATGGATGAGAATACTCAAAAAGCCTGCTGCGACCCACAAGAGGAGAATCACCGTAAACTCGGTGTCGTAACCTCGCATCGAATAGTCTTCTTGGCACATAAGACATCGATCATAGCCCAACGCGGCGATGACCACCCAAAAAAGCCATGTCACTCGAATGGAAAAACCGAACAAGCGAAACCGTACGTCATAAGGACTCTCTTGGGGTTCGCACAACAACATGAAACAGGCCTCGGACTTGAATGGTAGTGTAAAAAAATCGAAAGATCGCACGCAGTTCGGCTAACGCATCGTGACTTATTCGCATCGTGCCTTATTCGCCCTGAGCGAAATTTCGCCATGCGTTGACGAATTCGGCTGTCACCCGGCTCATCTCCGCTGGACAAATGTTCAAGGGTGGGATGATGGCAATTCTATCACGCTGGCTACCTGTGACATGGACCAAGATCCCATTTTCTCTTAGCTGTCCTGCGATCTTGTAGGCTGCAATGGTTCCCATGCCGGTCGCGGAGCAGTCAGCGGACTGCGTCCCTCTCGTGGGCTGATGCATGACAGCGTCCGCTAAATCGATAACCGTTGCTGACCCCAAACCTGCGACAGAGCTCCTCGGTAGTGCCGATGCCAACCCCAACCTTAGCTCGTCGTGCAAAGAACGACTTTCCTCTATGACACGCGTCGAACTCAAAATTCGTAACGTCTCGATAGCGATGCGGCACGCGAGCGGCGATCCAGCGAATGTCTCCGATTCATATCCGGATCGTAGTTGATCCATGATTTCGGACGAGCCAATCACACAGGAGACAGGCATCATTCCCCCCCCAAGCGCCTTGCCGAGCACCAGCAGATCAGGACACCAGGCTTGTAAATGGGACGCGATCATGCCCCCCAGCCTCCCCAATCCCATTTGAATTTCATCCGAAATGATGACGAGACCATGCTCTCTGCCGAGCGCAACGAGCCTTTGATAGTAATCGGCGGGCGCAAAGTAATAACCGCGTGAGCCGATCGCGGGCTCTATCAAAAGTGCCGATAGCCGTCCTGAATGGGTCTGCAGCAGTTTTTGAAATGCGTCTAGACTCTCGTTGCATGCTTCCTGCAAGGGTCGGTTCGAGCCCGCCTCGACTCTCGGAAACAGGATAGGATATCGCACTTCATGAGATGGACCTGACATGAGACAGTCCTGTTGTGCCGTATCGCTCGCGTAAGCGGTCGCAATCGATCTGCCGTGATAACCCAAATCAAACGTGACTAGCCCTCCCGGTCGGCGTCGAAAGGCTATTCGCCAAGCGATCTCGATGGCGCGTGCCCCTGTGGTTGATATCCAGGCTTTGAGGTTGCCGAGCGAGCGACATTCTTGAGCATGATGAGAGATACTGTGAGAGACAACGTCGCAAAGCCTCTCTTCAAACTGTTGTCGCAGGCACGACTCTCCCCCAGTCGTAAAATTCAGCTTCGTGGCTTGATCCGTTAATGCGGCTACTAAATCGGGGTGGCAATGCCCAAGAACGTTTGCCGAATAACCCGAAACACAGTCTAGATACTTGTTACCGGCGGAATCCCAGAGCACACACCCGGAACCCTTTGACCATTCGATGTCTTGATTGGGATCGTGAAGCCGTAAAGTACCCGACGCCCTAAATCGACGAGTCACTTTTTCATCTTGGACATAAGCGGGGCAATAATCTCGCTCGGCACGAATCGTTCTAAGGCGCGACCATGCCCCATGGCGGCAATCTGTTTGATCAGAGAGCTCGAGACGTGCGCGAACTCTTCGTCAGCCATGAGGAAGACGGTTTCAATCGCTGCATCAAGCTGCCTATTGGCCATCATCATGGTGAATTCACCCGCAATATCGGTAAGTGGTCTGACACCGCGAACCATAACCTTGGCGTTTCTGCTTCGCACAAAGTCGACCGCCAGCCCATCAAATGACTCTACATGAACCTGAGGCAGGTGGCTCGTTACGAGCTTTAGTAGATCCATTCGCTCTTGTGTGGAGAACAGAGACTGTTTCTCCGAATTAACACCGACCGCGATGATCAGTGTGTCGTAGAGCTTTGCGCTGCGCTCAATGATGTTCAAATGCCCGAGCGTAACGGGATCGAACGAGCCCGTGTAGACAGCGATATTGGATTGCAGAGTCACGTTGACATCGGTTGGTTAGCGGAAATTGGCTCGTACTTCAGCCTTGTTGAGGTGCAAGTAGCACAGTGCATAGAAGATCATGAGTCCAATGGAGATCAGAACTCCGAACCCGATGCTGACGTAGAGAATCACGTCTAAGAACGCTCCCATGTCTGGCGTATTGGGATTGTTGGCCATTTGCTTCAGTTGATTTTCCTTTTGCGCTTGAAAGTTATAGTACTGAGCGACGATGTTGTATGGCAATTCGAGTAGCTTGTACAAAATCATTACGGCCGAAACACCCTTGATCAAACTCAGCCCCGATAGCTTCTTTTTGAGCCCGGAAATGCCGCCCCATAACATCGCAATCGACAAGACGCCAGAAATGATCATCATGGCGATCATCAAGACATATGCACCGGGGAAGGGGTTGAGGTTGATCTGTTCGTCTACACCCGCTTCGTTCATCATCTCCTGAAGCTTGGGCAGCAAGACAATCGAAATGGCGCCGAACAGCGCACCAATCGTCCCCAGAATTCCGAATATCAAATGGATGATGAACACCGCTTTGGTAAAGGGTTTGAGTTTTCCGTCTCCCGTTGGCTCGTAAGCATTGGGGTTACCGGACTCAAAACGATACGGATTGTTGGGGATGTCTTGGTTCATGGTGTTCGTTTAGCTCTCGCGGCTAAGATGGCTAAGGGATCTTGGGTCTGACGGATTTTGAAAAATAAGGATGGGGCCGGCACCTGACGGGAAAGCCAGGCTGCCTCCCCTTAGGCATGATTTTTATAAAACAGGGCGCGATGTCGAATAGCTTTCTCGAATTCCCTGGATCATTCGATCGATGTCGTGGGGATCATTGTACGCGTGGACCGCAGCCCGCAAACGTCCATGACGGACGCTAAGCATGACTTTATCACGAATAAGTCGGCTTCGGAGCTCGCTGGGATCACAACCCGGCATTTCAAAGCCTACGATTCCCGTCAGGCGACTGCCCAATTGTTCTGCAATGCTGTGATCACGATGAACAACGGCTCCGACTGATCTGAGTCGCTCCTCCAAAAGGTCCGCCATTTCCAGGACCGATTCCCCGAGCAAACTCTCTTCTTTATTTGCTGTCCCGAGATGGCAACCGAGATCGAGCAACATCTGAATGCTCCGCTCAAGTCCGATTTGCCCAATATGATTCGCCGATCCCCCCTCGAATCGGGACGCACTCTTTTTCAGCGACATCGATTGAGTGCTAAAGGTGTGAGCTCCCTCGATTGAGCCCCAGCCTACCATCATGGGCTTTAGGTAGTCCAAGTTCTTTTCGCGAATGAACAGGATGCCAGCCCCCTCCGGCCCCATCATCCATTTGTGACCATCAGCAGCTAGAAAATCGATGGGTAACTTAGCGAGGTTACAAGGAAAAACCCCGAGCCCCTGGATGGCATCGATGAAAAGTTTTGCTCCCGACTCGTGCACGAGATCGCAAAGCTTGGCCAGATCGAGTCGGTATCCTGACAGATATCCAACCCAGCTAGCGGAAACGAGCTGCGTCCTGGCATCAATACACGTTCGAATTTGATTCAGATCGACGATTCCATGGGGTGCTACAGGGACATGCCGTACCTCGATCCCTTGTTCAGAAAGGCTGTTCCATGGAAGCAGATTGCTGGAAAACTCGTTCTCCAGCACCACGACATTAGGTGGCGTGCCTCGACCGAACTCCCATCGCAGACCGTTTGCGACCAAATTGATGCCAAAGGTAGTATTAGGGATAAGAGCCATTTCGCATGGCTCGCAATGCAGTAATTGTGCGGCCGAGGAGCGGAGCCTCTGAGCCGCCGCAGCCCACTTGGGCCAGCAGAAATCGCCGTCCGACTCTGCCTCGCAGAGGAACTGCCGCATGGCATCCGCAGAGGCTTTTGGAAGAGGGCTGACAGCCGCGTGATCGAAGTAAGCCCAGGAATTGGCCGTCGGAATTTGGCTCCTCATCAGCCTCCTTAGCTCGTCGGACGAGCTGGGATGGGCCGGAATAATTGGTACAAGCGGAACATTCATGTCGATTTTCTATTGGTTTTCGAAGGGCTGGCAACGATTTTGAAGAAAAAATGATGAGCTTAGGGAAGGCCGGTGACAGTCGGAAATCTTCAACTATACTAGCCTCGTGCCGAACGTTTCCCAGTCGGCCACTTGTCGTTTGAGTTTTATCAGCTTGAGTCGCTAATCGATCGACGTTATGCAACCTGATCGTTCCCATTTCCCAGGCACCACTGGTTTTCCAAGCACCAATGGGCACATCCTTGAACAGCACCGAGGTACTTGATGCCCAAAATTTTGTGTTTAACTGGGTTGGTGATTTCTGGCTTGGTGTTCGTTTTGTTCTTGGTTGATTTGATCATGACCGTAGCAGGCCTTGGATCTTTGTTCCAATACCCCAGCTACTTCATGGCTATCGTATTTTTGATTGCTTCTGGTACGCTTGGCTACCTTAGTTGGTCAACGTTCCGCGAATTGAAGTAAAACAAAAATGAAATTCGATCCAGAGGCGTGGTCGTTTCGACAAACGCAATTCGGAAAGCTGGATGCCGCTTTGGTCGCTCCAGTCCGAGAAACTCCCCGGGCACTCGTCGTATTGTGCCATGGCTTTGGTGCTCCCGGTACCGATCTCATTAGCCTGTTCGACAACATTCTTCATCTTCTTCCGGAATCGTCTCCGTCTTGCGCCTATTTGTTTCCAGAGGGGCCAATCTCCCTAGAAGAAATGGGTATCCCCGACGGGCGCGCTTGGTGGCCGCTGAACATGGCGCAAATGATGCAACTGGCTGCAGAGAATCGCTTTGACGCGATGCGTGAAACAGTTCCGCCCGAGATCGACTCGGCACGCGCCGCTCTCGTGAGTGCAATCGCGGCTTGTCGAGATCACTTGGCAACAGAGTATAAGACAACGGTAGAATGCCCCGTCATTCTCGGCGGCTTTTCTCAAGGTGCGATGCTGTCGGTGGATACTTTGATGCGAGGCGGGCTGACCGGGGTCGCTGGTCTCATCGCTTACTCCGGTGCATTGATTTGTGAATCACTTTGGCGATCAGCTTCCCAGTCGGTTCGCGGATTGCCCTTTATTCAAAGCCATGGTCGACAAGACCAAATTCTTCCGTTCGAAACCGGCCAATGGCTTAACGAGTTGTTGCTCGATCTTGGTATGTCGGGCAGTTTGCTTGAGTTCGATGGGCCCCACACGATCCCCATGGAATCGATGATGCAAACGGCCAAACTGATTCATGCCATTGCGATGGAATCAGCGTCTTAGATCGCAGCACTAGTCTCGCTGGAGCTCTTTGATGTATTCACCGAATCGCAAAAGCTGATCTTTGCCGACTTCAGGAAACTTTAGATCGAGAGCCTCCAATTCGCTGGCAATGATGTCGGCAATCGCAGCTCGAGCGTACCATTTATCATCCGCTGGGATTATGAACCACGGAGCTTCTTTCGTGCTGGTGGCGGAAATGGTTTCTTCAAAAGCTGTTTTGTAATCGCTCCAGAGTTTCCGCTCTTCGAGGTCACGAGGATTGAACTTCCACGCTTTTTCGGGGTCGGTCAAGCGTTCGAGGAGGCGTGACTTTTGCTCCTCTCTCGACACGTGCAGAAAGAATTTGAGCACCGTCGTTCCATTGTCCTCGAGGGTTCGCTCGAAATTCTTGATCTCGCGATAACGTAACTTCCACAGGTTCTGAAGTTCGTTCGCTTCAAGACTCTTCACGGCGGGTAGTTTTTGTGGAATAAGCAGTTCCGGGTGAACTCGAACCACCAGCGTTTCTTCATAATAGGACCGATTAAAGATCGAGATCATGCCTCGCGCTGGCAGAAAAGGCATGGGTCGCCACAGAAAATGGTGCGAAAGCTCTTCTTTGTTAGGTGGTCCAAAACTGTGAACTCGGCATCCTTGCGGGTTTATGCCATGCATTACGTGCCGAATGGTTCCGTCCTTCCCCGCTGCATCCATTCCTTGGAGAATGATCAAAAGGGCTCGATTTCCCTCGGCATAAAGCCGTTCCTGGGCTTCGGATAGAAATTCGTTGTCATCCGAGAGTGCCGTTGTTGACTGGCTTTTTGTTAGATCTTCTTTGGATCCTCTGGTCGAAATCTTGTTTAGATCGATCGAGCTTCCCTCTTTCACGCGAAACTTGGAGGCATCAAATTGGTGTTTTTTCATGTGGCAATGGTCCCGGGGCTGCAATCCGAAAAGAAAATGACGTCCTATCAACTTCGCTCATGGTACAGGATTTGTCTTTCCAATTGCAGGCAAAGTCGCGGATGATAAGCACTTGGCGGGAACAGGGCTCAAGTTAGAATCGCTCTCTGCGTAAATGACCGCTCAAACTTTGTCACCGAATTTCGTTGAAAGAACCAGCAGGAATGGCTAAACCCCGCGTTCTCGTACTGCGAGCTCCAGGCACCAATTGTGATGTGGAAACATCTTATGCGTTCGAGCTGGCGGGGGCCGAACCGGTCCGACTGCACATTAATCAACTGATCGAAAACCCAGCCTTGGCATCTTCGTTTCAAATGCTTTGCTTCCCAGGCGGTTTTAGCTACGGTGATGACATTGCGGCAGGGCGAATTCTGGCCACGCAAATCCAAACCTTCTTAGGGGACATGCTCGAGTCGTTTAAGAATGACGACCGCTTGGTGCT
>JALOQS010000452.1 GCA_025459355.1 Pirellula sp. | reverse complement strand
CCACTGGCTACCGATGGATTGTTGCTTGGAGAATGGAAGGAAACCAATACCAAGGGAACATGGAGCGATGGAGCCAATCAAGTCGTTTCAAGCAGGCCAATCATTGTTTCGAAAATGGCCAAGACACGGCAAACGATCGAGGCCGCATTTGACGAATTCCGCCAGCTTTTTCCCGCTGCACTCTGTTACAACAAAATTGTACCGGTCGACGAGGTTGTGACGCTCACCTTGTACTATCGAGAAGACGATGCGCTGTCTCGATTGATGCTCTCCGATCAGGAAGCTTCGGAACTGGATCGATTGTGGGATGAACTTCATTACGTCTCTCGGGACGCCTTGTCGCTAGTTGATGCGTTTGATCAGCTTTGGCAATACGCGACTCAAGATGCAGATCCGAGCGCATTCGAGCCTCTCCGCAAGCCGATTATGGATCGCGCCGCAGCCTTTCGGGAAACGCTGTTAGAGTCTGAACCGAAACACCTCAATAACATTTGCCAATTCGCATCGAGAGCATTTCGCAGACCCTTGAGCGATAGGGAAAATGCGAAACTACGCTCTGCCTATGAAACCTTGCGACAGTCGGATTTAGATCACGAAACCGCCATACGCAGCTTGCTTACTAAGATCTTGATCTCTCCGGCTTTTCTGTACAAAACCGAAAGCGGAACGGGAGACGTCAAGAAGATTGCTGATGGAAAAATTGCGATTAGAGCTTTGACCGATTTTGAGTTAGCCACTCGACTAAGCTACATGATCACCGGCACGCTGCCTGACGACGAGCTACTGAGATTGGCGGCTGAGGGTGTTCTTAACGATCCCAAGATGCTCAAAGCGCAAGCCCGACGACTCTTGCAATCGGCGGGAGTCAAATCGATTGCGACTGAGTTCGGATGTCAGTGGTTGCATGTTTACCAATTTGACACGCACGACGAGAAAAGTGACGCGAGTTTCCCGGAGTTCATTAGCCTCCGTAGCTCGATGTATCAAGAGAGTGTTTTGTTTTGGGTTGAATTGTTTCGAAACGATTCGTCGGTGCTCGATCTGCTCAATGCCGACTATGCGTTTGTGGATTCCAAACTGGCTCAGCATTACGGAGTGGATTGGGATTCCGCAGTACCGGTCGATGCCCCCGGCTTTGATAATTGGCGTCGAATTCCGCATGCCACGACGTTCGATCGTGGTGGCATTTTAACCATGGCATCGGTACTTTCAAAACAGTCCGGCGCATCGAGAACTAGTCCGATTCTTAGGGGCAACTGGATCAGCGAAGTACTACTCGGTGAAAAGCTTCCGCGACCTCCTAAGAATGTACCTGTCTTGCCAGAGACCGCACCTGAAGGGCTCACCGAACGTCAACTAATCGAGAAGCATAGCAGCGATCCAGCCTGCGCGAAATGTCACGCTCGCATCGATCCCTTTGGATTTGCATGGGAAGGCTTTGACGCGATCGGTCGGCGTCGCGATCCAGCACGATACGATACATCCACAAGCTTACCAGACGGAACGAAAATGGAAGGCTGGATTGGCTTGCGACAATATCTGATGGAGCAGAGGAAAGAGGAATTTACAAAGCAGTTTTGCAAGAAGCTATTGGGATACTCTTTGGGTAGAGCAGTACAGCTTTCCGATCAATCCCTGATCGATGAGATGGAGCGAAGCTTGAAAGAAAACGACTACCGAGCGAGCGTGGCATTAAACAAGATTCTAGAAAGTCAACAATTTCGGTTCGTTAGGACTGAGACCAGTACGAACCAAAACAACCAGCCTAGGACGCAAACACCCTTCACAAGACGCACGATGCTGCGTGGTGTTGGCGTAACCATGGCGTTGCCATTTCTGGAATCCATATCGCTGTGGGCCGATGAAAACGTTTCACATGACAACACAACCCCGCCGATAAGAACGGCCGTTTTGTTTTCGGGTGCTTGCTCCCTTAAATGATGTGAAGAGCAAGATGTTGTTCATCAGTGGTCTCTACAACGCCGAGGCATTGAAAGGAAACATCCACAGTTCCCAGACAGGTAACCTGCTCTCGGGTGCGCCGCTCGCATCGGGTGGCGAGATACGATCTGGAACTAGTTTTGACCAGTTGATTGCTCAGCATCAGGGGCGGACCACAAAGGTATCGAGTTTGGTACTAGGCTGTGAAAAGTCGAATCAATCCGTTCATAAAAACTACTCCATGCTTTACAGCTCACACATTTCATGGAGCTCACCAACCACACCGACACCGCTAGAGCTTTATCCCGCCTTGGCCTTTGACCGATTGTTGACAAAAGCGTCTTAGATTCCGTGTTAGAAGACGCAAAGGATTTAAGACGAGAGATCAGCACAACCGATCAACGCAAGCTCGATGAGTTTCTCGATTCGGTTCGCGATGTTGAGTCGCGAATAAACAAAGCCGGTGCTCGCGGTGAATTGCAAGGCTGGAAGCCAACCTTTGATAAAAAGTCGCTGGTTCGTCCACAAGATGGCATACCTATTGGGCTTTCAAACCGACACGACGCGGGTCTGCAGCCTCAAATTGAACAACGACCACTCGTCATTGCGATTTCCCAACCTCGGAGTGGATTACATGATCCACCACTTGCTATCCCATTCCGACACGGAAGATTGGCTCAAAGTCAATCAATTCTTCCTGGAACAAGTTGCGTATATTGCGAAGAGAATGGACGCGATTCAAGAAGGAGAACGCACCCTGCTTGATAACTCCATGATTCTGTTCTGCTCCAGCATGCTAAATGGGCATCATGAAGCAGGTAGATTGCCCGTCATTTTGCTCGGTGGTGCAGGCGGCAAGATTCGC
>JALOQS010000024.1 GCA_025459355.1 Pirellula sp. | reverse complement strand
AGCGTTCCGAATTCAACGTGAACAACTGATCGAAAACGTCTTGATCCCTGGCGGTGTCTCCAACAAAAGGGTTTTGGAATCCTCCCGAACCACTCCGCGACATAAGTTCATCCCCAAGCAACATCACGATAAGGCCTACCAAGATATCGCCATTGCCATTGGTGGCAATCAAACCATCAGCAGTCCGTTTATCGTGGCTCTCATGACTCAGGAGCTCGATCCGCAACCCACGGATAAAGTTCTGGAAATTGGAACCGGTAGCGGATATCAAGCTGCCATTTTGAGCCCTGTGGTCAAAGATGTTTACACGATTGAAATTGTGGAAGAGCTCGGTGTTCGAACGAAGAAACTGCTGGCCGATCTTAAGTATGAGAACGTCCATTGTTTGATTGGTGATGGCTTTAAGGGGTGGCCCGAGCATGCACCGTTTGACAAGATCATTGTGACATGTTCACCCGAGAAAGTGCCCGAGCCACTTGTAGAGCAACTCAAAGACGGGGGGATTATGATCATCCCCGTTGGGGAGCGATATCAGCAGATGCTTTATCGCATGCGCAAGGTGAATGGCAAGCTGGAGCAAGAGTCATTGCAGCCGACTCTTTTTGTGCCCATGACTGGGGAAGCGGAAGCGAATCGTGAGGTCCCGCCAGACCCTGCTAACCCAAAGGTCTTGAACTCAAGCTTTGAAGAGGACCTGATCAAAGAGTTTCATGTGCCCGGCTGGTACTATCAGTTCGGCTGCAAAGTCATTACGGCCGATGGATTCCCCGATGGAAAGAGAATCGTTCAGTTTCAAACCCAAGACTCTGAGCAACCAAGCATGCTTTTGCAAGGTTTACCGCTAGATGGTCGCGTCGTAAAACGCATCAAACTCGGAGGCTGGATCAAAACAGAAGATGTCGAAATCATCGGTCGTGATAGAACTAAAGCACCGTCGGTCGCCATTCAGTACTTCGACGAAAAACGCAATCGGATCGGCTTTAACTACGTCGGAGCCCTCCAAGGAAGCAATCCATGGAAGCTAATTGTCGACGAATTCCGCGTGCCCCCTCAAACCAGGGAAGCGATCGTCTCGGTGGGGCTATTCGGCGCCGTGGGCTTGGCCGAATTCGATGGCTTAGTCTTTGAGCCACTCAAGAAGTAGCGATCGAAAGTTAGCTAGACAAAGTTCCGAGATGGGAACGGCTTAAACAGCGAAGCCCAATCGATCGATTCTTCAAACGTCGATTGACCATGCTTAAGTGTCAACACAGGAATGCTCTGCCAGGTCTCTGTCAATGGCTTGGTCGCTATGCCGGTGACTTGACCTGAGTTGGTCTCGTCACTCGATTGCTTGCGACATTAGACAGAACAGACAGTGCCACCCACTTGCCAACAGTTAGAAAGTGCATTCAGTGACTTTTGGGATTGGTGCATGGGACGAGACAAACCGCAGGAGGTAAAGTTCTAAGATGTTATGGAATTCGAGGCATAGATTTCGTCGTTTGTATTCGAGCGAGTTTAGGCAACCTAAAGAGCTGCCCATATTGCCCGATGATTACGTTGCTTTTTTGAATCAGTTTAATGGAGTTGAATTTGAGACTGACTTGGCAATCGAGTTCTGTTCGGGAATGAATAGAGTTCCCGAAGAGCCGTTTGAGGACTGCTTTATGCTTTCTGTGCTTTACGGGCATTGCAGTGATCAGGAGGATAACTTTCTGGATCTGGTTCGATGTCAGCAAGATTATGGTTTTTGGGAATGGAACTCGGGAAAACTAGTTTCAATCGGCGGAAACCATTCCTTCAATGAGCTGTGCCTAAGCATTAGGGAAAGCGACTTTGGCTGTATATATCGATGGCTTTGGCCTTCGGAACCGCCACTTGAATCGGATTTGATTGGCGAAGGCTGGAGGAATGGAACACTCGATATATTGGCTTCATCCTTTTCAGAGTTTCTGGAGAAACTTGAACATTTTGCAGTACCAAGTTGAAAAAATTAAACCAACACTGCCGGCAATTAAGTGTTTCGGGCCGAATTGTTGCGAATTTTGGAGCGGACCTAAACCAGAACAGGACAAACAGTGCGGACAAACAGTGCCACCCATTTTTCAAGAGAGTCAACCAACAGTGCCACCCACTTGCCTAGAGTGGTGATGGAAGCCCTTCTCAAATGGAAGTTGAAATCGAATATCAACTTCAGAAAGTGGCAAAATCACGCGAGATTCTTGTTGGAGCTGTTCCACCCAATAATTTTGTACAGAGAATGCTAATTGGTACGGCTTACGACGTAGCCGTAGGCATCGGAGCGTTGTCGATCGGATCGGCCTACAATGAACTCTATGACCCGGGCTACGACTACGAAAAAGCATTAGGGCTAAGTTACCTATCGAAAACATCTCTTGTTCCCGACGGTGGTTTCACCCCGGCAGAAATAGCCCTTAATGCTGCAAGACGCCAGATAGCAGAGATAGCGAAGGAAACGGATGGAATCGGGGCTGCGGTAGGAGTCACCGCAACTCCATTGATAGATGAATTGGTTGTCGAAGGCGTAACGACTATTATTCCTGTTCCTGTTGTTGAGAGTATTGGAAAACGCATCTTGACTGTTGCTGACGATGCAGGCAAGATTGTTCTGAAAGTCAGTGACGATCTGCTAGAAAGCGGGAAGCATGTTGGAAGTGCCCCAAGGAGTGCAGACTTGATGAATGAGCTTGGACAACTTGGCGGCGAGCTTTTCCCAGCTGAGAGGATTCCTTCATTAGTTAAGTATCTCAACCGCCGAGGTATCTACCTTCACGAAGGCATCAACGGCAGTTTCGACGGTGTAAGAGGCGTGATGACACTCCCGAGGAATCCGACCAAGTTGAATGTCCGCCACGAACTATCGCACATGCTCGACTTCCGTAGGTATGGCGATGACTACTACGTGTTGTTCACGCGGGCGGAAAGAGAGCAAATGGTGCTCGAACGGCTAAAAGATAACCGTATTTGGGATAAGCTAAACGATGCGGAACGTGATTGGTCTATAAAATACCCGTGTAAACTTCGTTAGGAGCAAACTTTACGTATGAGTACGATTACGAAACTTGAATTGGCGGTTGAGATTGCCGAGCAATCTATGCGTAAAGATGGCTACAGTCACGGGCCGTGTCTTGGGGCCACGCTTCGGGAAGACTCCTCAAATGAAAAATGGGAAGTGGAGTTTGCCTATGAAGGGATGGAAACACGCTGCAGAACATCGGACCCACCCTCCATCGTGTTGATTGTCGATCTGAGTACACAGGAGGTCCAGTCCGTCGAACTGATGTAGCCAACCCACTAAAGAAACATTATTAAGCATTGCCAGTCAAACAGTGCCACCAGAGTCAAACGGTGACACCCACGAATGACAATCCCATTAAGAAGCACTTTGGCAGCAGTCGCGAAGCGGGATCCCCCGACAACATGCGCGAGGATGCGGTATCGCATAGTTTGTCCTTTCAACCGGGCCAGAAGATGGTAAGAGAGTGTTTCGCTAAAGCGAGGTAACGAGCGACTTCAAGGAACCAATTGGAGGGGCCAAACAGTACCGCATGTATGGGCAGAAAAATCGAACGCAGAAAGATATTGCACCCATTTTTCTGCGTTCGATCTTTCTGCCATTTCAAGGATTTTTCTTCTGCTCTATTAGCACAACCGACAACGTGAGTGGCCAAGTCTCCAAAGAACTCTGGACTGGCACCAGTACGGCTTTTGATTATTCTTATGATGCTCGCTCCAGACTGACCGGCATCACACGTTCGGCAACAGACAAAGTCAACTGGACTTACAACACCGCAGGATTGGTGACTTCCGAGATTACGACAATTCCACAAGTCACTTCGGCCCTGGGAGCGTCATCGGTGACCTCGACCATGAATTATACCTTTGACACAGTGGGGCGCATCGCCAGCAAATCGCTTAGCAACGACTCCACCGTCCAGTACACCGACGCCATGCTTTATGACTTCCGAGATCGGATGACTCAGCAGACTCGCACGCAGTCTTCCGGAGGAAACCTCTGGTCCAAATTCTTCTACAATTCACTCGATCTTGTCACGACCGCTGAGCAAGGCACCGGCAGCGTCACTTCGAACCCTGAATTGGTACAAACTATCTTCTAAACTGCCTCGCCAAAAGCATTTAAGATGCGGCTACCCTGGCATGTTCAGCTGGCATCGCGTGCGTTTTGATTGAGGTTTGTCTTAGGCTGGTTAATTGGGTCTAGCACGAATCGGAGCGAACAACGAGGCCCATTCAAAGTCTTCAGAGAATGTTTCTTGATTGTGTTGGAGAGTAAGCACAGGAATTTGTTTCCATGATTCCGGTAGCATCTTGATCTCTTCCTGTTGGGCCAAGCTATTGAGTTTATCCCCTGATTGTAGATTGGTACAACGTTGATCAAGGAAGTCGGTAAACAGAGCTTTATGCGTTGGATGGGGCGAAGTTTCGTTCGCGGCACTTAGTACGATCGCCGCTACTGGAATTTCGAAAAGATTTGCGGCTGCGAGAGTAGCCAGGACTTGATGTACAACTCCGAGTTTCCAGTTTGCGACAATAACAGCTGGGATCGCCAAGGCGGCTGCCAAGTCAGCGTTTGTTAGTCTTGGCGAGACAGGAGACAGCAGTCCGCCCGCCCCCTCGATCATCAACAGATCGCATTCGCGAGCCATTCGCGTCACGCCATCCATTATCTGTTGCTCATCGACGACACGCCCTTCCATAGCAGCTGCGACCGATGGCGCAAAGGGAGCACAAAATCGTTGCGGTGAAACGAGCTCGGGCGAACCCATTCGCGACGTTGCCCGCCAGAGCCGATCCCCGTCGGAACCATCCCAACCAGGAAAACCACTTGCAACCGGCTTGTAAGCCCCAACCCGATTCCCTTGTCGAACGAGTAGCTCAGCGATCAAGCATCCGACGTGAGTCTTTCCAACATCCGTATCGGTACCAGTGAGAAACAAACCACGACCAATCATGAAGAGAAAGCCCCGAACAAACCTGCAACGTTAAAGAGAGTTCAAAAAAATAGGTCTGTGGCATCATTACGAGTCCACAGACCATTCGCATTTAGATTAGCAATCTGACCAAACTATCGCTTGTAGTGCAAGGTCGCAGTGATGTCGACTTCGTCGCTGATGTTCGGACGACCAAAGTTCATTCCCCACTTGGTGCGATCTAGTTTGAAAGTCGCGACGAGAACCAAGCTGGAATCGGTCATTTCTACTTTCACAGGAACTTTGACTTCGACTGTTTTGTCGAGCATGGTCATCTTGCCTGTCAAAGTTGCTTCATTTTCACCAGCGACTACCGAAGTCGTCTCGAATTTGATCTTTGGGAACTTTTCGACATTAAAGAAATCTGGGTTCTTCAAGTGACCGGTGAGCTTATCACTGTCGGACCAAAGACTTTCGGTTTTGATTTCGATCGAGAGAGTACTCTTGTCTGGAGCATCGAAGTCGACCTTTGCAGCAGCGGTGAATTCTTTGAAGCCACCTTTATGGCTTTCGCCAGCAGGTTTCTTACCAACGAAGTCAATTTTGGATTTTTCAAGATCCAACTTTAGATCTTGCGCGGTCGACAATCCGCAGAACGAAACGACCAGACCGAGCATCATCGAAAGACGAAGTAGCATAAACATTTTCCTAAAAGTGGGGGCCAAAGGCGAAACGGGTCACAAAAAACCTGTGCTGAACGTAACGCCTGACAAAGCAAGCGTCAAACCGATTGCAGGTGGACATACGAAAACGGCCTTGGTTCGGTTTGGTTAAGAATTGAAACCGGCCGACCTAATGAGGCGAGCGGTCGAACGGCAGTTTGTTGGTGGCAGGCCTCCGAAAACATGGAGTGCCCCAAAAAGAGAGGAAAAAGCCGGCGTTCGACCCTCTTTCCGGCTAGCCACGGCCTCTTCCCGGCTAGTTACGGGGGCTTAAGTCAGCTTTGGGGCCAGTTTTGCGATATTTTCTGTCGCGTTGCCACTATCCAGTTCTTGCTAAATCCCTTTTCCACCGCTATATTACGGATGGCTGGCATTTTAACAGCCATTAACTGGCCCTTTGGGCGTATTGCGTCCCGCGACGCTGTACGGTTCCCCATCGGGGCGATTAATCCCACCGGTGCTCCACGTAAACCTGAAAAGCCCTTATTACCTCTTCAACTCCTTGAGCGAACGTCCCTCACGTTCGCCAGGCTTGCGTGGAGCGCTTTTTTCAATTACTAATCCAGCTTGGGATGCTCGCATCGGTTGGTCGATGAAAGACCAGTCTTCGAGCCCCAGCAATTGGCAAAATCTCAATAACTCGACAGTCATCACTCGGCAGTAATTACTCGACAGTCATAACACAACAGGGAGCAAGCAATAGAATGAGTCAACCACAAGAGTCGCAGTCGGAATCGAATCGACGCGGTTTTCTTCAAGCGGGATCAGCAGCGGTCGCTGGGGCAGCAGCCCTTGGCACACTTCCCATCAGCCGTGCGGCTCACACCTTTAGCAGCGATGAAATCAAGATTGGCTTGATCGGTTGCGGTGGTCGTGGAACCGGTGCTGCCCAACAAGCTCTAGATACTTACAGCGAAACCAACCGAGTCAAACTCACTGCCGTTGCCGATCCGTTCGACTTCCGAATTGAGCAAGCACTCAAAGGGATGGGCAAATACGAGGGCAAGGTCGATGTTGCTAATTCCACATTCGTAGGTGTTAACGCCTACAAGCAACTGCTCGAGTCGGACGTGGATATGGTCATTCTTACGACCCCACCGGGATTCCGTCCCATGCACTTCGAAGCAGCCATCAACGCTGGCAAACACGTGTTTATGGAAAAGCCTGTGGCAGTCGATGCTCCTGGTGTCCGACGTGTTTTAGCGGCTAACAAAATCGCAAAAGAAAAGAAGCTAGCCGTAGCGGTTGGTCTGCAGCGCCGACACGAATCTGGATACCAAGCAACGATTCAAAAGCTAAAAGACGGCGCGATCGGCGACATCATCTTGACCCGTGCCTACTGGAACGGCGATGGCGTTTGGAACAGAGAGCGAACTGCCGAGCAATCAGAACTCGAATACCAAATCAACAATTGGTACTACTTCAATTGGTTGAGTGGTGATCACATTTGCGAACAACACATTCACAACTTGGACGTTATCAATTGGCTGATGGACGGACCACCAGAAACCGCTCAAGGCCAGGGGGGACGACAAGTCCGCACCGGTAAAGGTACTGGTCAAATCTACGATCACCACATGGTTGAATACACCTACAAGAACGGTGTTCGAATGATCAGCCAATGCCGACACATCCCCGGCTGCTGGTCGACTGTTGACGAGTACGCACACGGCAGCAAAGGCTGGTGCCACATCGGTGCAGGAAAGATTTACGACCGCAACAACAAAGTAGTTTGGGAAGCACCTCGCAACGAAAACGGCTGGGCGAAAGAACACTTCGATCTGTTCGCGGCCATTCGAAATGGCGAAATTCCTAACGAAGGCGATTACGGTGCTCACAGCACAATGACTTCGGTTATGGGTCGTATTGCGACGTACACCGGTAAAGTGGTAACCTGGGATCAATGCTTGAACAGCGAAATCTCCTTGGCCAACACGGACGCCATCGAATCGTTCTCCAGCGAAGCTCCCATCCAGCCCGATGAAAACGGAATGTATTGGGTCCCAACTCCAGGTCGAGATACAGATCTAGTCGTGTAGTCGCGTGGCGGAAACGCCGCAGTAGCACTGACGGTGCAATAGCACCGACAGTGTAATAGCAAAGACAGTGTAGTAACAAAGACAGCGCATGTTGCGGTCCGTTTGGCAGCCTCTCTATCGCCTTTCGATGGCGAACTGCCAAACGGACCGCTTTTTTATTGCCCTATTCGAGATCCCGGAATCGGCTCTGATTTCTTTCGAACAGGAAACGACTCTTCTGTCTCATCAGCGAATCCCAACCTTGTTCGCTGAGCTCCACGACACCTCGGATTGAATCGATTGACAACCCACTTTCCCAGCGTTGCCGCGAGTCGTTGGAGATGCTGACGTTATCTCCGAGCACCACGATTCCATCGTTGGATTGCAATCTCTGCGTGGGGGAATCTCCGATCCCGCGATAATGCAGATCTCGAAAGACGGCCCATTGCTTGACGTCGATCTCTCCTTGATGACATGCGATCGAAAAGGGGGCGCTGTCCAGCTCGAACGAGGACTCATCTTCGCTGGATTGGCTTTCCGAATTACTCTCTCTCAACCATTCCGATGTTTGGTCAGCAACAATGGTCTCGCCATCGATTGTCATAAAGAGAAGCCATTGCGATTGCCAATCCGGCGAAATCGATTTGGCCACCTCGTTTTGTGCCGTAGAAACAACAATCGATTGACCACTGCGCTCAACCATAATCGTCACGGGATCTCGGGCGTGAATGGTGACGGCCATTTGCCATTCCGACTGTATGTTTTCCAACTCGATGGCAAATCCAATATCCGAAACCGGGACCAACGTATGCGAGTCATGAGCGTTCCATCTCAGATCGTTCGTAATCTGTCCGCCAGATCGCAATCGAAACTCCATGGATCCTCCGAGTTGTGGGCTGGAGTCATTATCCGGCGACTCAATCTCTTTTGCCGTCGAAGATAACGGTATTGGAAGTGTCGCGTAGGCTATCCTACGCGTACCAATGTTGCTCTGCGTGCCCGCGTTACTCTGCGTCCCAGCGTTATCCTCTGCTGATGCCTCCCGTGCATCGTAAGAAACAATCCAGCCACCGAAATTCCAGTAAGAATTTGATCGCCCGTCCCCGTAATCCAACAACACAGCGTGTTCCAAAATTTGCTTTAGGTCCCGTTTCCAGCGTCGTTCATTCACCCAAAGGTCGCCATGAATTATGTCGATGGATTCGCCTGGAAATCCGACGATCCGTTTGACTTCGCGAGATTCTTCCTCAGGAGTTTGAATCACCACGAGATCACCGCGTTGGATACCGCGAAATGAATCTTGGCCGTCTGCGTTGGGACGATTTTTGTACTTGGCAGCGCGGAGGGCAGCCATTCGCTTCCAAAGATAGTAACGAACCGACTCTCCCTCCTCGACCATCTCGGGCGTGCCCATGGCGGTCAACATGTCAAAAGAGTTATCGAGTTCAGAGGTGTATTGGCAAACCAATGGCCTGTTGGGGCGCAACGAATCCAACGTATAGCTCGACAGAAGCTGCGACGAGCTATTTGTAAAAAGCAATCGTGGGCCAACCAAATGCGGCTCCATGGAGCTTCCCACAATCTGCGCCCCGAGAGGCCGCATACCTCGACGCATCAGCAGGATCGCTTCAAAGCAAAGTGCGAGAGCCAAAAAGGTCATCAGCCCCGCCTCCCAGGAGAGAAACCAGCGTCGCGAGCGGCGCCGGGCTGTACTAGCCTCGTGAATTTTATTGGTTTCCAATCCTGTAGACCCCCGCCTCCGTTCGAATGATCCAGTCGTTTTCATGAACGGCGTACGTAGCAAAGATTCGACCAGGCAAATTATTTCGAGAAAGCTCCTCCGGTTCATCGTCTAGTTTATAAACGATTGCCTCTCCCCCTTCGCTTTGAAGAAAGAGTTTGTTACCAACCACCATAACGGAAGCCGAGAAGTTGCCACCAATTCGCTTTTTCCAAACCTCCTTGCCCGTCTTGACGTTCACACCCGCTGCGACCCCTTCGTCGCTAACGAGGATAATCTGATCTCCATAAGGCACAAAGGATGGTGTATTGGGAACAGAGCCTTTATAGGACCATTTCACATGCGACTTGGTAACATCCCCTTGACCCGATGGATCGATTGCCAACAAATTGGGACGCATAAACCCGGTACTGAGAAAGACCAGCCCCTCATGAAACACCGGACGCGGTACCACAGAAAAACCTGAGTAATTGGCATACCAAATGACGGATCCATCTTTCGGATTCAAGCTCTGAACGATATCAGATCCGGGGGAGACAATTTGGGTTTGGCCATTAACCACAATCTTTTGTGGCGTGCAGAATGAGAATGGACGATCGGCGGATATTCCACGCAGAGCTTTCCAACGCTCTTTACCGGTTTGAAGATCGAGAGCCAGCGTGTACGGTTGCGATCCACCATCACAAGTAACGATCAACAAGTCATCCACCACGATGGGAGAACCACCGTTACCGTGAGTTGGTGGGTAGGAGTGATCGCGATTCTCCCAAATGATCTCCCCTTTCAAATCGGTACATGCCGTCCCTTGATGACCGAAATGAAGATAGAGCTTTCCCTTGTGATGAACGGGAGTCGGGCTGGCGTGGGAATTTTTGTTATGAATATTTGGTGCGTCAGCTGTTTGGTCGAAGATCGTTTTCTCGAACACGGTCTTTCCCGTTGCCACATCCAAACAGACTAGTTTCAATAGCTTGGGCCCACCGAGGGACGCATCATCGGATCCATCGGGACTAACCGCCGTCGTTAGGAAAATCTTTTCCCCCACGATGATCGGGGACGACCACCCCAGACCTTTTGTTGGTTGGTACCAACGCACGTTCTCTGATTCACTCCATTTTACCGGTAGCGGCCGATCGGGAATGGCGCCATTTTGTGCGTCGCCCCGAAACTCGGGCCAATCGGCCAGCGCGACAGGAGAGGTAACCGATAGCGAAGCGCTTAGAACTGTGAGCACAGCAGAGTTTCGAACCGCGTTAAAACATCGAACCGAAAATTTTGATGGGTGACGCATTGTTTTTCTTTGCACGTATAATGGATAGTTCATAAACAGACTTCTAAGCTCTCGATACCAAGGAAACTTCCGTGAAGAACAAATTAGCAAGAGCAATTGTACGCACGGCCACGATTTGTTGCACGACTGTTATTTGCGGGAATGTTGCCGGATGCCTGGATCTTTTACCTCGATCGAGCTCGGTCGCCATGGCCCAAGACTCCGTTCTCGAAGATCCTAACGCACAAGTCGAGTTGGTGGCCGATGGCTACCGTTTCACGGAAGGTCCAGCTGTTGACTCTAAGGGAAACGTCTACTTCACCGATCAGCCGAACGATCGAATCATGAAAGTGGATTTAGAAGGCAAGGTTAGCGAGTTTCTCAAACCCGCAGGCCGAGCTAACGGTCTTTTCTTCACGCGCGACGATACTCTGATCGCATGTGCCGACGAAAAGAACGAAATGTGGGCCATCAAATCGGACGGTACTCACACGGTGCTTTTCAAAGACTTTGAAGGCAAAAAGCTAAACGGACCTAACGATGTTTGGATCGATTCCAACGGCTTCCTGTACTTTACCGATCCGTATTATCAACGACCTTGGTGGACGCATCAGGAGCCGCCTCAAAAGAATCGCTCGGTATACCGAGTCGATCCAGATGGTGAAAACATCACGTGCGTTGATGATCAATTCAAACAACCGAATGGGATTGTCGGAGACGCCCGAAAAAGAATCTTGTACGTCGCTGATATCGGTGACAGCAAGATATATCGATATCGAATTGCAAAGGATGGCACCTTGCTAGATCGCGAGCTGTTTTGTTCGCACGGCTCCGATGGAATGACGCTTGATAGCCAAGGTCATTTGTACATTACCAACAAAGATGGTGTCACGGTATTCGATGAATCGGGAAAAAAGGTTCAGGTTATACCAACGGGCAAAGGGTGGACCGCCAACGTCTGTTTTGGTGGTGCCGATCGAAAGACGCTGTTCATAACCGCATCCGACTCTCTTTTTAAAATTCGAATAAAGCACAGCGGCTTGTCGAACGAATAATCTAAAAACTCAATATGAATCACTTTCCGTGCCAAGACACGCTGACTGAACTTTGGCAGCGTCATGCATTCGCCAACGATGCGGGACATTACTTATTGATCCCGCAAGCCGTAATGCAACCGAGGTCCGAGGCTGAGATCATTGAGATCATGCAGGAATCTCAACGTCGTAGAATTCCCGTGACCTTTCGCGCTGGCGGCACGAGCCTTTCTGGTCAGTCGATTACCGACGGATGGCTGGTCGACATTGGTCGACATTGGCGATTGGCTGAACCGCGCGAGCAGGGAGCAAAGATCCGAGTTCAGGGTGGCGCCATCGGAGCCTATGTGAATGCAAAATTGCGACCATTTCGCAGAAAGATAGGCCCTGATCCCTCCTCCATCCAATCGGCCATGATGGGAGGCATCCTTTCGAACAATTCGAGTGGCATGTGCTGCGGCGTTGCCAACAACGCTTACCACACACTGGAATCGATTCGATTTATCTTGCCAGATGGTTCCACTTGGGACACTTCGAAATCGGGAGAACATGAGCGATTCGAAGGGAAAAAGAGCAACCTCGCTAACGTGCTTGCATCACTCAGGCGTGAGATTTTGCAAAACACGCATCTCCTCAACCGCATTCGCGAAAAGTACAAACAAAAGAATACCGTTGGATACTCGCTCAACGCCTTTGTAGATCACCAACACCCTTTAGACATATTGGCCCACCTTTTGATTGGAGCCGAAGGCACGCTCGCCTTTATCTCAGAAGCCGTCTTGCGGACAATCGAAGACCTACCCTACAAAGCAACTTCCTTAAGTTTCTTTAGCGATGCTCATGCGGCTTGTGACATCATCCCTGAACTTATCTCAATTGATTGCGACGCAGTCGAGTTTATGGATCGCGCATCGCTCGAGTCCATTCGTCACCTAGAAGGGGTCCCAACGGGTTTAGGTCCCAAACTGGACAGCCACCGTTCGCTGATGGGCTTGTTATTCGAATTCCATGGGGCTGATATTCAAGCTCTCCAGGATCGCATCGAACAATTTCAATCACGTTGCCTCCCCAGAATGAACGTTTTGGAGCGACCTAATTTTACATTTGATAAAAAAGAACAGTCCAATATCTGGAAGCTTCGCAAGGGGATGTATCCTGCGGTTGCAGCCGTTAGAGCACGTGGTGAATCTGCAATTCTCGAAGATATTGCACTACCAGTTGAGAGACTAGGCGACGCGATCCTCGATCTGCAAAAGCTCTTTGTCAATCACGAGTACGAAAATGGAATTATCTTTGGGCATGCAAAGGATGGCAATTTGCACTTTGTCATTTCGCAACCGATGGCAAGCCAAAAGGACAATGACAAATATAGCCGATTCATGGATGACATGGTGCATCTAGTTGTTCAAAAGTACGATGGTGCTTTAAAGGCGGAACATGGAACTGGCAGAAACATTGCCCCCTATGTTGAAACCGAATGGGGCACCGAAGCGGTATCGATCATGCGACGCCTCAAAGATGCTGTCGATCCCGACGGGCTCCTCAATCCCGATGTGATTTTGTCCTCCAATCCCAAGATTCACTTGGAGAACATTAAAGAACTCCCCGTGATTGAGGCGGTCGCTGACAAATGTATTGAATGCGGAGCGTGCGAGCCGCGATGCCCTAGCAGAGACTTTACACTCTCCCCGAGACAACGCATCGTTCTAAGGCGTGCTCGCGAACGATTCCAGCGATCTGGTCAACACGAACTCGTCAAGCAACTCGATCGCGAGTATCAGTTCGCAGGCATCGACACTTGCGCTACCGACGGACTCTGCGCCCTGGATTGTCCCGTTGCGATCAATACAGGAGAACTGGTCAAGGGGTTGCGGGAAAGAGATCGATCTCCATTTCAAATCACGCTCGCAGGACAATTGTCGCGACGTTTCGGATGGGCTGAGGGGTTGGTCAAGGCTGCAATGGTGGTCGGCAGAGCAACGGATGCTCTAATCGGACATCGTGCGTTATCGTCAGCCACTCGCGCGGCGGGAAAGGTCCTGCCCGGTTTCCCCCAATGGCATCAATCGTTAGGCGAGTGTGTTGAGTCAATCGATCGATCGATGCTAACCGATCTCGAATCCGCCGACTGGATTTACTGGCCTAGTTGCATGTCAAGAATGTTGGACGGCACTGCTGCCGCGTTACTAAAGGTGTGCCAACGAGCAGGCGCGTCGGTCCACATCCCTTCTGACGCAACGGGAAAATGTTGTGGACAAGCGTTTGCTTCCAAGGGGTTCTTGCAACAAGCCGTTGAGAAACAATCCGAACTACTCGATGCAATGTGGGAATGGGGAAAACAGGGGCAACGTCCGATCGTCGTAGATCTGGGTTCGTGCACTTCCTTTTTGAAAAGCGGGTTCAAGTATCTTGATCCCGTTCGCAAGTCCCGGCTTGAGCGAATGCAAATCTTAGACTCCGTCGAACTGGCTGCTCGGTTGCTGCCTAAACTGACCATCCACCAAAAAACAGAGCCCATTGCCATCCACTCCGTCTGCTCCAACGAAAAGTCAGGACTGGACACTCCATTGCTTCAAGTCGCGAACGCTTGCTGCACGACAGTTCTGCAGCCCCTAGAAGGAAAATGTTGTGGCATGGGTGGCGATCGTGGATTTATGTTCCCCGACTTGGTCAAAAGTGCGGGCAGCGAAACCGGAGGCATTCTGGAATCGGCAGGTTGCCAAACCGGTTACACCAACGCTAGATCGTGCGCCATTAGCCTTTCCACCAGTAGCAAAAAGCAGTGGAAGTCGATTTTTCATCTCTTAGAGGAGTGCACGAGATCCTAATTGCACGGCTATGGTTCCGCAGTGGAACCCGGTTCGTGCGATTTGATGCGAAACAACTCGATGTTGCTGCACACTTTCGAAACGAACGTAGCCTCGAGTTGGTCTAGCTCTCTCGCTCTTTTCTCAGCCAACTCCGAACGGGCAGGGAACCATTCAGCAACGACCCACGCGCCGGCGATTCGTTGCGACTCATTCGGTGAAGCCATTTGTTCCGAATCAGAAGGATCGTCAGAATAAAACCGAACCGGGATAATCTCCCAGTTTGCAGGCGCCGCTCGACGCATCGCATGGGAAACATAGTGAGACAGGACCAATACACGGGGTGATGGATCCGATTGCGAGATCAGTTCCACCACAGCGCGATAGTTTTCTCGGTCGTACCGTTCGGTCCAATTCCGATTGTAAAAGGACAAGACATTAACAACGAGCAAAACGGAGAGGGCCAACAACGCTCGATTCCCGCGTCGATCGCACGCTATACCAACCATTAGAGCGACAGGAACGACCAAACAAGCCAGATAACGCGATACAAACGAAAACCCCAACATCAACGAGAGTAGGACCGCTATGAGTGTTGGAATCGTCAGAAGCCCCAGGAGAACCCAAACCGCACGCCATGGGCCATCTCTCCACGCAAACCAAACCAAACTAATCGATGCACCGAACGAAAGAATCGCCCAAGGTGCGATTTGGAAGATTGCATCCTGGAACGGAAGCGATTGAAGCTCGATCGACGACGGCCCAACGCACCAGCCTTGAGCCAGCGAGAGATACAAATACGCGATCGACGTAAGGTCGACGGGATTGACCACTTCAGCAGGCGGAGGTTGCGACAAATCAACCCGGAGCGCATACAAAAAGGGAACGCCTATCAAGGCACAGGAAATCGCAGCAATCACAAGTTTTGAAAAGGAGCATCCGTCGAAACGACTTTCCTGCGGCGCAGAAACTTGGTTTTGCAAAACGGTAATCCCCAGAGCGATCCACAAAACCATAGCCACCAGCAACGCGAAATAATGGGTCAACAGAGCCACGCTCGTAAAAACAACTAGGTAAACCCAATACTTGTTTTTCCACTCACTCACCAGCGAGAAGAATGCCCACAGCATGCACGCGACGGCAAGAATATACAATGAATAAGCGCGAAGCTGCTGAGCGTACTCAAGCTGACAGGCGGACAACGAAAAGAACAAGGCTCCGATGAGCCCACCACGCTCACTGGCGATCCGCCTGCCCGCCATCGCAACCACCCAGGTGCCGAGCAGGGAGGTTATCATGGGCATCCCTCTCGATAGCGGCTCCCCCGTGAGATAAATCGACATGCTCAATAGCCATCGAAATAGAGGGGGAAAACCATCGCCATCGTTGGCGACTTTGACCGGATCGAGTGACAGATGCCGCAACTCATAACATTCGTCTGCCGTAAACGATTTCACCTGAAGCCCCAACGCCAAAAGGCAAGCTTGCATCGCAATGATTAGCAATAGCCACCGATAGAAGTAGTTCTCAGGCTTAAACATCATTTCTTGGCGCGAGAAATTGCCGTTTGATATGCAGCAAGCAATCCTCGCAAATTGGCTTCCGATGTGTAATGTTCTTCGAAGCATGCACGAGCCGCGAGTCTCATTTTGGCAACATCCTGCGAAGAGAGGGACAACGCAGCCGATACCGCATCGGCCAAACTCTTTGGATCGTTCGGCTCGCACAAGAAGCCGGTAACCCCATGCTCGATGATTTCCGATGTACCACCAATGCGAGACCCAATGACCGGTGTCCCCTTAGCAAACGCTTCAATGGTGGTTCGCCCGAACGCTTCGTGCCACACCGATGGCATCACTAAAAACGATGCGTTACCGACGATATTGAGCAATTCCACAAGTGGGCGTTTACCAAGCCACTCGATTCGCGGATCGCATGCGGACGCAGATTGGACGAGATGAGCGTCTGGACCGTCTCCGATGATCTTCAGCTTGGGAAGCCGGGGATTTAAGCTCCAAGCTTTTAACAGCACCGAGAGTCCTTTTTCAGGAGATAGTCTGCCGACAAAGACCAGATAGTCCTCGGCGTGCGAATGGAATCCTGGATCCAGATCGAGAGCATTTGGCTTGATGACTATCTTGGAGGAATCGATTCCGAACTCCACCATTTTGCCACGAGTCGTTTGAGACGGAGTCAAAAACACATCAACATTCCGATTCCAGGTCTGCAATAATCGATGCAGAAAAATGGTCGCCGCCAAAGTAGCGCTACCAGCCAGACTGTTTCGGTAACAGCGATGTCGAATGGCGGCGATTGGCAACCAGGAGTGCAAACACGTTTCGCAAACGGCCCCGTCTCGAAACAAAAACGCCCCCGCACAAGCGAACCTGTAGTTAGCCACCTCTTGCACCACGGCTACACGTTTCTTCTTCGCTGTTCTAAGCACAGACGAAGAAAGGAGCGGAAACGTATTCATAGCGTGCATCACATCAGGTTGGAACGAATCGATTCTATCTCGAATCAATCGGGCCGACTCGCGACTCCACACGGTCCCTAGAGCAACGCCCAATTTGTTACGCCCCTCGATGGAGTCGTTGTGGACAGAAAAGCAATCAACATCGATGCCGTGATCGGTAAGCACTCGTATTTCGTCCTCGAAACACTGATCTTCCCCCCCACGCTGTTGGTAGTAATTGTGAACGAGCAAGACGCGCATCAGCCTTTACCTCGATGCATAGTCCTAGCAATTTCTTCCGGCGACGAATCTCGATGTTGCTTAAGGTAAGACCAATAACCACAAACCCTTCGGTACTTACAGTAGGCTGCTATCGCCTCGTGTTTCTTTCCCAACAATTTCAGAATCGACATCCGTACAATCCACGGCAAACCGATCACACCAAAGCGAAGCAATCCAGACACCAAGGCATAGGGCACACCATGCAGCTTCAGATCCCGACGGCAAACGTGGCGGCCATGTCGAAATGCAATCAACTCAAGATAATCGTGCTCTAATCGCCTCGGTGCAATAATATGCTCTACGACCGCCGTCGGAATGTACTTGGCTCGGATTCCTGCATCGAACATTCGATTAAAGAAATCGGTATCCTCTCCCCCATCTAGCACTGTTTCGTCAAACATACCAACCCGATCAAAGACCGACTTTGCAATTAGCACATTTCCGGTGCACGGTAGATGCTGTTTGTGATAAAAGTGCGGCCTTTCTATGGTAATTTCGCCGAGAAGCATGCGAGAGAATGCCGGCAATTGTGGTGGCGGCCCCTCGGTTTCAATCCGTAAAGTTCGAGCGCCACCGGCGCAATCGAGCCCCTCTTCGACTACCGTGTTGTACAGAGTATTTAACCAGTTTGGCTCGACCAACTGGTCATCATCAAAGAACGCGACCCACTCGCCTTTGGCTTCTTGTACGGCTCGGTTTCGCGCGAAGGGCAGGCCAGGTCGCTCTTCGAATACCCATCGAATAGGTATCGAGGAAAACGACATCGACTGCACAACCTCACGGGTTTGATCGGTCGATCCGTTGTCAATAACCACGATCTCCATTTTGTACGCATCGTTCAAACGAAGCGAACCCAGACTCTCTAAAGCCCTCTGCAACAGGTCACAACGGTTAAAGGTCGCGATGCCGATGCTGATCAATGGTTTCTGACTGTTATCCGTGGTACTCATTGATGATTTATCGCTTCTCGCGTGCCCCGCCGCAACTCGACCTGCAACAGGATCAAAGTAATCAAAGCGGACGCAACGCTTCCGACGGCTATCGCGACCGCCGCACCGATCAATCCATACGTCGGCAGAATGATAACTGCCGCCGATAACGAAACTGCAAAATTGCCAAACTCGGCCCAAAAATTCGCGATCGAAGACTTGAATGCCGCCAAACCATTGCTGGCTACGATTGCCAAAGAGTACGCGAGAACGTTAGCACCCAATATAAGTACGACGCTCCCTTGATCCGCGTGATCGGTTCGGTAAACCAACTTCATGAGCCAGTCG
Source organism: Pirellula sp. (assembly GCA_025459355.1). Lineage (GTDB taxonomy): Bacteria > Planctomycetota > Planctomycetia > Pirellulales > Pirellulaceae > JBKCUI01. Next base: position 9,542 of record JALOQS010000024.1, on the reverse strand, counting down.
CCGATGTAATAATAGAGCACGCAAAGTCCACCCAAAACCGCTACGAACACCGCCCCATTTTGGAGCAGCTTGGTTCTTAGCGACGATACTCCGCCATGATGGAAAGCATGGACCGTAGTCGGTTGAAAGTAGTTATTCAGTCCAGAAACGAACAAGGTCGAGACCCCCACCAGATTCATCGCCTTGGCAAAAATAGCGGTCTCAGAATCGCCCCTTTGAAAGGCTATCATCCACGGAATCAACAGATAGCTCGCCACCCCAAAAAGCCGTCCGAATAACAGCCACTTAGAATACTGCCAGTTTTGAATCCAGTCGACTCGATATCGGTCGCTCGACATAACATAGGGTATTGGCTTAAGAACGAACCAACAAACGATGGGCAGAATGCAGCTTACGACTAAGCCAAGCGTAACCGAGACCCCATCAGTCAGACCAGCAAACACCAAAAGAAGCAGAATGGACAACTGAAGGGCGCTGGCTAAGGCATCAACGACAAACGCGAAATTGATCCTAAACCTTGAGAAACAAAGAAATCTCAAGTGATCCCTTAGCAAAATGCATGGCAACAGCAAACATTGAGCTAGCACGCCCAAGCCGACGACTTTATTGCTCGTCAACGCAAAAAAAGCCAACGCGGCACAACCAGCTACGCTCGACACCAACAACACGAACCACATGCTGTGACGAAGACTACTCCCGGTGTACGTGTCGGCTTGGACTTCGGGTCTATGAATGAATGCAGCATAAGGGGCCGAGATGAGTCGATCTTGAGCCGAGCGAAAGTAACTGATCGCTTGCCCAGACAATGCAATCGCTGCGAAGACACTATCGCCACAATAGCTCGCCAACAAAATCACGGTCACAAAGTTGGTGAAGCTCACGATTCCTTGATCGGCCACCGCGACCGCACTTACAAAATGCGATCCAAATCGATTTTTCATCGACTGATAGCACGTGCGAATGGCCTCGGCAGGTTTCACAATGGCACATTCCTTGTCGTTAACTCCGAGTCCTTCAATTCTGGGCCTCGTTCAGGGGAGGCCAATCTTGCGATATTTTGGCATCCATCCGATAAAGCGCTCTCATACAGGGCCTTGGTCCATCCCAAGCGAGCATCCCAGCGATACATCTGCGCTCTCGCGAGTGCGCCTTCACTTAGCCTTTTCCATAGTTCGGGGGCCTGGTGCAACTGGCGGAGGGAGTCCGTAAACCCTTGGACGGTTCGTTCTGGATCGACGACAGGAATAAGCATTCCACACGTTTCGTCGACAATGTCGGCTGCACCTTGATGATTTACGGAAATGATTGGGCAACCCGCAGCCAGGGCTTCCAATAATCCGGTACCCGAGGTGTCACGCAAACTCGTGAATGCGAACACATCAGCCCAGTCATAATGAGGTAATGTTTCGGTGTAGGTCGGCCACGGAACCCACTCGATACTAAGGGCGATCCCTAAGTTGGCAGCCAGTTGCTGCCATTCCTTTTGACATCCACCGTCCCCCAAGACTCGTAAGGAAAACGCCTGATCTTTCGGCAGGCGAGCGAGGGCACGTAGCAAAATCGGCAATGCCTTCCACCCTCGCAATCGCCCTGCCCACAGAATTTTGAGTGGCTCCTTGGGATCGCGTTCCGGTCGAGATTGCTCGCGTACGAACTCGATCCCCGCCTCGAGTTCCGTAAGGATGGGCACCCCAAAGGATTTAGAAAAGGTTTTCTGGGCTGCACTGGTCGCAGCGATCACGAAGGCGCTTTTTTTGGAAGCCTGCCATACCCGAGGGGTACCGCAAAGCTGCAAACCGTTCAGGCAGGTACGCATTGATTCGCGAAGGCGATCTTTCCAGCCGAGCAAGCTCAGGAACTGGACCGGGAAGACGTGTGTTCCCCCAAGCGGGCCCCAAATGTGCGGAATTCCGAGTCGCCACAAATATCCCGGTTCGCGAAACCCGCAGAGCGTAACCGTGTGCGTCAAGTTAAAGGGGTTCTGGCTGTGCAAGGTTTTCGCCTGTTGAAAGGCGAGGCGATGCCAACGCTTGTAAGCCGCGTAAAAGGTCGGTTCGTAATCGAGCCAAAGCTTGTGGGAACGGGACAAGGGAACTGGAACGAATTGGACGAGACGTCGGAGATCGTCGGGTAGTCGGCTCACCAGCAAAGAATTATCGAGATCCGTAATCGAGGGGCAGTAAAGCACCGTAACGGAGAAACCGGATTGAGCAGCCAAAACCGCTCGGTGCCATCCGTTGCGCTGTTCCATAGTCCCAGCCGGATGGCAGCAGTACGCCAGCATCAGCAACTTCTTTTTTGGCGTGTCATCCACCATAGGGTCTTTGTCTATTGCGTTTTACGAAGAGCAACCATGTTTCCCGCCTATAGATCCCATGCACGACGCATGAGGCCCGAAAACGGAATGTGCCTTAGCCTATTTGCTGACGATGCTTACCGCAAAAATGGGGGACCGATAGAGAGCTTTTTTTGGCAAACAATCTTGGATCGGGTCCTTCAATCCGCATGATTCCTACAACCTTGCGGGTGGTTTTCAGCTCCTTTAAGACGATTTTTTGGAAACGAACCCAAAATTTTGCCCATAGCAACACCCCCTCTACGTGGGGGAAAACTGATCTATGCTAGCACTCTGGGGGGTAGGAACCTAAGTTCCCGAATCGGAAAGCCTTAGCGATTTTGCTAGCTAGGAGAAACTCCTAAACCAGACCCCTTGGTATGCGGTAATTTGACGCAAATCTGCGTGCCGCTTTGACCGATGCTAGCTAAAGAGAGGTGTTGCAAACAGTTGCGGTTTGCTTTGGGGGGCCTATACTCCGTGCCATGTTGGAGCCATCAAAGACAGCCCAACCCGCAAACTCAACCTGAATTTACACCCCTTTGATTTGACACCTTGGCGAGTTGCGGATTGGGACGTTGTTGGCAAAAAACGCTACGGGCGTCCTCCTGACGGATGGGGGGACAGCGAAACGGACTTTGCGGCTCGGGTGAATACTTTTTCTAGTCCTTTACCTAAGGAAAGGGGTCCACGATGTTGCGAATTGCGGCATTGGTTCTATTGGGTTTTTCAGGAAGCTTCGCGAGCGGAGCAGATACGCCAGCTGGCAAAAAAGACGAGCCAGTTTCTTACGAGGTCGCGTACCAGCAAGCACAGAAGGAGCGAAAGCCGCTCTTGATTTTGGTCGGGGCCGATTGGTGTCATGCATGCAAGACCATGAAGACAGACACCATCGTCCCGATGAAGGAAGCTGGGCAATTAAAGGAGGTAGTCTTTACTCAGGTCGACAAAGACAAGCATCCGGAAATCGCGTCTCAGATCATGCAGGGCAATACGCTTCCCCAGATTGTTGTTTTCTGTGAGAGCGATAAAGGCTGGAAGAAATTCTCGCTCACCGGAATGCAGACCGAGCGACGGGTCAAGGAGCTCTTGTCCCGAGCCTTCGAGGTAATTCCCAAGCGTCGGTAGCGGAATCACAATCGGATGGTAAAACCTTGGGAGGCACGGACAATTGGGTTCTGCCTCCCTTTTTTTGTAAATTGAATTGACCTATGGCTCATCAGCTTTCTCAGTTTTCAAGCATTCTTCGAGAAAACGAATCGTTGGCTCCTTTTACGTGGCTTCAGATCGGCGGGCCGACACGCTTTCTTGTTGAGCCAAACACCGTGGACGAAGCGTCCGAGGTTTTGTCGGTTTGTCACCAGCAATCGATTCCCGTTCGGCTTTTGGGGGGCGGCTCAAACGTATTGGTTCGGGAAGCGGGCTTTGCGGGTGCGACCATGCTTTTGTCGGGCCCAGGTTTCTCCCACATCTCGCAATCTGGAACCTTATTGACTTGCGGTGCAGGTGCTAAGCTTTCTCACGTGGTGGGTCATGCGGTCGGATTAGGACTGGGTGGGCTCGAACACTTGATCGCAATCCCGGGCACCGTCGGAGGTGCGGTTCGGGGCAACAGCGGATCGGACGAGGGAGACATTTCCCAATCGATTCACTCCGCCAAAATTCTTTCCAAAGACGGCCAAATCCGGACAGTCACTCGAAACGAGATGGCGTTTACGCATCGAGCGAGTGGATTGGATGGGGTCGCACTAATCGAGGTCACGTTTTCGCTGATGGAAAGCGACCCGGAGGTTCTGACGAAGCGGCAGCAGACCTTTTGGATTTTAAAGCGACGTGCCCAGCCATCGTTCCCGGAGCGGGCCGCCTTAGCATTCGTCGATCCAGTGGGTCACAAAGCAGCTGAATTGATCCATCAAGCGGGAATGTTAGGTACCGTCGAAGGGGCAGTTCGAATGAGCACAAGCTACCCGAATTACCTTATAGCCAGCAGTGGCGCGACGAGCGGGCAAGTGTTGACTTTGCTGGATCGGGTCAAACAAGGGGTGCACGATCGCAGCGGAGTGCAGTTGCAGCAGTACCTGCAAATTTGGTAGTTCTAGAGGGCAGGCGATAGCACGCTTGTTCCTAAATCGCAGGAAAACAACGAATTCTGTACAAGGACGTACGAGATGGCTTCGGCTAACATCGATTCACCGCCAAAGAAAGAGCCCTTGTTCTGGGCTCATTTGCTTGGATGGTTCAGGTCGATTCCTCGAACCGCTCTGCTCAGCATGGTGGGTCCGTCCCTTTTATTGCTGATTGGGTACTTTAGCTGGCTGTTTTATGGTGCCCCCCACTACGAAAAGACATTTTACGGACTTAGCAAAGAGAATGTCGTTCTCTCGGAGCCCGAATGGATCAAGTCTTCGGTAACCGATGATGTTTTCAAAGTGAATGGATTGGAAAACGTCTCCATTTTCGATTACCAAGCGCCTGCGGTTATCGCCCGAGCGTTCGACTCACATCCGTCGATTCGAAAGACCCATCAGGTTCAGATCGTGGCCGGAGGACAAATCTTGGTCAAAGCCGAGTTTCGCCAACCGGTTGCGATGGTGCATTGCGAAGGGGAGGATGGCAATTCGTCTTTTTTGCCTATTGATAAAGATGGGGTCCTGCTGCCGAGAGAAAACTTCCAGGAAAGCGATGTACCTCGCTACGTCTGGATCTATGCTTCGGGCATAAAGGATAGCGACGAAAGGCTCGAGGGTCGTAAATTTGGAGACGAGCGAATTGAAGAAGCCGCTCGACTTTGTGGTTTTCTCGCTCCTCATCGAGACCAGGCAATGATTCGACGCGTGCACGTCTACACATCCACTCAACCCAAAAAAGGCTGGGTTTTCGAGTTGATTACGGCGGCCGGAGCAGACAAGCCCGGTCCACGAATCAAATGGGGCTGTGCGTTGGGAGTGGAGGGCATCAGCGAACCAGCCCCCCATGTCAAGCTAGGGAGACTGCTCGATGCAGCTTCCAATGCGAGTCTTTGGAGTCGAGAAAGCATCGATTTAACCACGGTCACCAACGAGTAGCAGTACGAATTTACGACCAAAACGCTACACTAGTGCTAGCACTGCATTCTAAACAGTTGAAGCAATCTCAGGTCGGCCTCCCCCGGGTTCTGCTTGGCGGCGGGTTCCTGTTAGAATCATGCAGTAATATTTCGATGACGGGAGAATCTCATGGCCAGTGTCTACATAGAAGAACAAAACAGAACGATCACGGAACCGCAGGAAATCGTTGCATTTCTAGAACCATTTGGCATAACGTACGAACACTGGCAGGTCGACGGTCGCTTGAAAGAGGGAGCCTCAGACGAGGAAATCTTGCAAGAATACGCGGAGGAGATCGAGCAAGTTAAGCGGGCAGGTGGTTACGTCACCGCTGACGTCATCAACGTCAAACCCGAAACCCCGAACTTGGACGCCATGCTGGCACGGTTCAACAAAGAGCACATCCACACCGAGGACGAAGTTCGGTTTACCGTGGCAGGCAAGGGGATTTTTCATTTACACCCGAGCGGCGGTCCCGTATTCGGAGTGACCGTCGAGAGTGGCGACATGATCAGCGTCCCCAAGGGAATGAACCACTGGTTTAATCTATGCGACGACAGGCACATACGCTGCATACGATTCTTCCAGGACATGACAGGATGGACACCGCATTACGTCGAAAGTCCGGTACACGAAAAGTTTAGTCCCATGTGTTTTGGCGGCACGTATTTACCAATCGATACAAAACTGGGGTAAGTGGGCTAGTTTCCCGGGCCATTTGCCTTTCTTTCAACAACACCACCCCAAATTCCGACTTTTTGCGATTGACGACTTAGGGCCTCCTCCCTAAATTCTCCCCTCCCGCGACCGATGTGGGAAATGGTACGGCGAATCGATGGTTGATTCGCCACTTTTTCGGTGTTCTAAACAGGTGGTAACAACAGTGTCTGGATCGCATGAAGTAATTCGCATCAGAATGGAAGCGTATGACCATGCCGTTCTGGACCAAAGTGCCATGGAAATTGTGGATACAGCTAAGCGTACCCACTCCGAAGTCCATGGACCGATTCCACTGCCAACTCGAATCGAACGATACACCGTTCTTTCGGGTCCAAACATCGACAAGAAGGCTCGTCAGCAGTTCGAGATCAGAACTCACAAAAGACTGATCGACATCAAGCAGGCGACCGCCAAGACCATTGAAGCCTTGAATCAAGGCCACATCGCGATAGTTTTGCGGTTAATTAACGTATCCATCAGGATTCCACGATGAACGGAAGCCCTGCGGGTAACCTTCGGTAATCTTTAGGCTCCGTCTTGTCGATGGAGAGCCTTACTAAACTGGCGATCAATCGATTGCAGTTGGATTATCGACGCGTCCCCTGAGGCAAACGATTTACGGAACAAAAAGATGAGCAAAGGTATACTCGGCCGCAAGGTCGGCATGACACAAATATTTGAAGCGAATGGGCGCGCTATTCCGGTCACCGTGATCGAAGCAGGCCCATGCCATGTTTTGCAAGTCAAAACCGTAGATCGTGATGGCTACGAAGCGATACAACTTGGCTTTTCTGACAAGCCACGCCGTTTGGTGAGCAAGGCTGGTCGAGGCCACGTTGCGTCGATCTCTAGCAAGCGTTCGAGCAAGCTAAAGGCCGCTGGAGCATCCGCTCCCGTCAAAGCAGAGTGCGAGCCAAAGCGATTTGTTCGCGAATTCCGCGGAGCACCTGCGGCAGACGTTGGAGCACAGATCAATATATCGATTCTCGATGGCGTGAAGGCTGTCGACGTAACCGGCACCAGCAAAGGTTGCGGTTTCTCGGGTTGGATGAAGCGACACAACTTCGCTGGTCAACGAGCGACGCACGGGGTGAAAAAGGTTCACCGTCACGCCGGTGGTACCAGTGCTGGTACCTACCCTGGCCACGTTCGCAAGGGCAAGAAGGGCGCAGGTCATTACGGGGTTGATCGCGTAACGATGCGTAACTTGAAAGTTGCCAAGATCGACGTCGAAAACAATTTGATTCTGGTTCATGGTGCAGTTCCAGGACCCGCGGGTGGATTCGTGATCATTCGAGAAACCAACAAGGTTGGTTAACGATCGGGATGGTTCACGTAACCGTAGCATTCAAGGCTTAATAAAATGACAACACTTCCAGTTTTTGATCTATCAGGCAACAAGGTTGGCGATTACGAAATCGACCCATCCAAGCTTGCTCCTAAAATCAGCAAGCAATTGTTGCACGACGTCGTCGTGATGTATCTTGCTAACCAAAGACAAGGTAGCAACAAAACCAAGTCGCGTGGAGAAGTCTCCGGTTCGACCAAGAAGCTGTTCAAGCAAAAGGGAACTGGTAATGCACGTATGGGTGCCAAGCGTACGCCAGTCCGACGAGGTGGTGGTCACGCCAACGCTCGGCAGCCACGATCGTATTACTATCGCTTGCCACGCAAGGCGGTTCAAGCAGCAACGAGAATGGCATTAGCAGCCAAGATCAGTTCGGGCGCTGTAGTCGTCGTCAATGAAATCAAGATGGACGCTCCTAAGACCAAGACGCTCGCTTCAGCCTTTAAGGCATTGGGACTCGAGGGTCAGACCAAGACGCTGGCACTAGGTGGCTTGGACCGAAACGTTTATTTGAGTGGCAGAAACATTGTGGGATGCACCGTATCCCCGGTGTCCGACCTGAATGCTTTGATCATTCTGCGACCAAAGAAATTGGTTGTCACCAAGGATGCACTAGACTGGTTGCAATCCCGAGCGTCTTAATCGATGGAAACTTGAGAGTTCCGCTGTGAGACTTTGACACACACAGCGAACTGAACCACACAAACATTTGTAGTAACGTAGGGCTAGCGAACGCGAGACCAACATGGCAAAACCAAAGCCTAAAACAACAATGACACTCACACCTCACCAAATCGTCGTAAGACCTTTGGTGACCGAAAAGGGTGTACACAAAGCAACCCGTCAGAACCGTTATGCGTTCGAGGTAAATCCATTGGCGGATAAACCTGCGATCAAGGACGCGATCGAAGAGCTTTTCAATGTCAAGGTTGTTGCGGTTGCGACCCAAAACCGAGCAGGTAAAGCACGACGTTACAAGATGAAAGCTGGCAAGACAAAGGCTTGGAAGAAAGCCATTGTGAAGCTCAGCGACGAACACAAAATCGACTTCTTCTAGGAGAAGAATGAAACATGGGAATTAGAGTATATCGACCGACATCACCTGGCCGCCGCAATGCGTCGGTTAGCGATTTTGCTGATTTGACACCAGGCGCCAAGCCAGAGAAGTCTTTGCTCAAAAGAGCCAAGAAAAAGGGTGGCCGAAACAATCAAGGGTTCATCACATCACGTCACCGTGGTGGTGGGCACAAGAGAATGTATCGGATCATCGATTTCTTGCGAACCAAAGACGGCATCGTAGGCAAGATCGACTCGGTACAGTACGACCCCAACCGATCCGCACGGATTGCGTTGGTCGTTTATGCTGACGGTGAGAAAGCATATATTTTGGCTCCGGACGGTTTAAAGGCTGGGCAAACCATCGAGAACGGTGATAATGCCGCTCCTGTGGTTGGCAGTTGCATGCCAATGCGAATGCTGCGTTGAGATGACCCCGGGACGTGGTGCTGCTCTATGCCGTTCAGCTGGCATGAGTGCTGTGTTGATGGCGAGAGAATCAGGTTGGGCTCAGTTGCAATTGCCGAGTGGTGAAGTGCGACGTGTGCCGAGTCAGTGCCGAGCTGTCATCGGACGAATTGGCAATTCCGAGCATGAGAGCATCATCATCGGAAAAGCTGGTCGAAATCGCTGGAAAGGCAAGCGACCACACGTTCGGGGAACAGCGATGAACCCGCACGATCACCCGCACGGTGGTGGTGAAGGACGAACAAAGGGTGGTCGACATCCAGTTAGCCCGACCGGTAAGTTGGCTAAGGGTGGCAAGACACGACGACCTCGCAAGCCAGGAAATTCTGCCATCATTCGTCGACGCAAGTCGGTACGAAATGGGCAGTTGAAACTCAGGTAGTCGCTAGACGCTTGGGAACCTCAGGGTCAATTTTGACACTGACACACGGAACATTGATACGAAACATTGTAGGGAAGATTTCGACGAATGGGACGATCGACTAAGAAGGGCCCCTATGTGGAGCCCAGGCTATTCGAAAAGTTTTCG
>JALOQS010000187.1 GCA_025459355.1 Pirellula sp. | reverse complement strand
ATTGGTGGAATGCGTAAAAAGTTTGAACTGATCTATGTGATTGCGGATGAACGAGACGTGATACCTTTGAGAACCAATACTCGGGACGTAGAGGTTTATCTGTACCGAGGAAACGCCGCTCCAGAACAAGTGCAAAATCTATTGGTGGATATGCTCGCCAGATCCAATAAGCTGCAGCGGGAGCCGGAGTTCTACGATCTCATTAACAACAACTGCACCACGAACCTCGTTGATCATGTCAATCAATTGCGACCGGGCAAAGTCCCATTTGATTGGCGAGTCGTATTGCCAGGTCATGCGGATCGGCTAGCCTACGAGCTAGGATTGATTCAGTCCTTAGGCTCATTCGAACAAACAAAAAACATGGCTAACATAACTATGTTGGCCAAGCGGCATTCGGACGATCCCAATCTGTCTCAAGCGATCCGAGGCGAGCTGACTCGGGCTTTGGGACCACGCAACTAGGTTTGCATAACTGGGTTAGCATCACTGGGTTAGCATCTCCACTAACCCCAACGCTGTTTGCGGTTTAGCTCCTGCGGTTTAGCTTTTTGTGGGTGCGATTTTTGCAGGTGCGCTTTAAACATCTTGTATCGCGTGTTACCGGCCCGACTTGAGACGGTCATGCACTGGGACGAGACAAACTTTCCTGACAAGCTCTAAGATTTTTCGAGCATCGGATTCATTTGAGGTAGTTCCTTTGACTTCGACCTCTCCCGTTGGCAACGAGACGATTTGAACTCGTGCGTCCGGGAATACTTTCCCGATTAGATCTTTCACTTGATCGATATCGCTCTGTGGTCGAGAGAACTGTTGGCCGACAGGCAAGACATTGACCTCGATTAAACGGGCTTCGCCAGATTGCGAAACAATGGCGACGCGAGTGTTTCCCGTCGAGCCACCAGCAACAGTAATCGACTTGCCATTATTGAAGACGGTGCAAACATCGGAATCGAGTGAGACCGTAGATGCAATCACAAAAGGCACATCGATAAGGTAGGTGCCTCGCGTTTCGATGTCGTATGTCTTTTCGGGTTTACCACGCACAGCATACTGACGAAGAGCGGCTTCGCCCTGAGGCGCAGCGACTCTTTGGGTGGACGGCTGCGCGACGGGTTCAGGCTTGGGCGCTACGACAGCAGTAACGGATGGACTCACGGCAGTTTGAGGTTGTTCTGTTTGGATACTGAGCGGCAACCCGGTTGCAACGGCCGGGGCGGGCAAATTGGGTTCCGTCAAACGAGGTTCAGTGCCGTTTAGGACAGTCGGCAGCGAGGGACCAGTATCATCGGTCTCTTGGATCTCTGCAGCTTGGGCCAGAACGACAGGCTGGGCAACACTGTATTTTTTCGGTCTTACCAACTCCGGTGCTCTTGAGTTAACAACTGCGTCCTGACGTGGTCGCTGAACACCTAGGTCCACGATACCGTTGTCCCCAATGCTCAATTTGACTGGCCCGCTGCCAACAGGCTTGCCATTTTCGATCGTCATCGGAGCGGTAGCTGCTACGGCATGAGACGGAGCATTTCTATTGGTCGGTGGTGGAGGCAATGTTGCATTGGGCTTCGGATCGCTTGCGTTAGCATCCATCTTTACGAGCACAGACCCTTTGGATTGGGACTGCACTGCCGATGTTGCGAATTCGGGTGTCGCTGGTGTAGAAGCGGGCAAAGCTCCAGCGGCGGGTAAACTCGGCAGGATTGTAATGTTGACAGCCGAGTTGCCAGCCACAGCGGACGGGGCAGCCAAGTTGCCAGCAGCGGAGGTGCCAGCTAAGTTGGCAGAGCCAGTTGGCAAGGAATTCAATGGAGCTGGGTTCGAGACGCTCGGGCGAAGACTGCTGCCCGGTCTCGCCTCAGGAATTGGTAGCAATTTAGGCCGTTCGCTGGTGCTCAAAGCGGCCGATTCCGCAGGTGGCAGGCCGGGTAGACCAGGCGGGGATGGTGGATTCGCCAGCAGAGCTCCCGCGAAAAGGGACGGAATCGTACCGAGGGTAATGATTTGACGAATCGCTCGCCTTTTCCAGTGAATTCCTCGTTGATTGCTCATCTGTACACCCCACTTTGATTTGTTTTTTGACGTCGGGGGCTGTTTGGATTCGTCGAATCGATGCCCCTATCGAGATATATCGGTGTTGGAGCGTATCGAATTGAGGGAATTTGCCGGTTGTGCCGATTGAATCGAGTATTCGACCGACCGGATAGTCGGTCAGGAATTAATGGAGATTCCGAATTTTCCCTTGAAGCCGTTTTAGAAATCGGTCGTTGGTTCTATAATGGACACCAATCAAAAAAGTGTCGAGCGTGCGCTATACCTACCTTTTCAACTTCCTCCCACACTTCTGTGTGTTGAATTTGTTAATTTCCTGCGACCGCTAGCATTTGCTTTCTTCATACCTTTTGGAGCTTAATTCCATGGAATCCGTCGTCAAAACCCCACGTAAGAAGAAGGCCGTCACGGATGTCGACCCAGAAACCGCAGCGCCGGTCAAGGCAAAGCGGACCAGAAAGGCTGCTGCAGAACCGCGTATCAAACTTTATTGGGGGGTATTTAACCAAAACCTCAAGCGCGTCGCTGTATTCGAATACGACGATCTCAAGAAAGCCGAAAAGCACTGCAAAGAACTTTGCAAGACTTCCGGCGAGCACTTTTTGCAAAAGATCAAAGAAACCGTTACCGAGTAAATCCAAGACCGCCGCAATTCGTAAACTTCTTCCAAAGTCCATGGCATCAGTGCCGTGGACTTTTTTTGTTGGCAACTGCCACTATTCTAATAACGCCGACTGGTCTACATCATTAGCCCACTCACTTATGGCGAAAGGATAGCTTCTTTCTCGAGACGGGCACTGCTCGGAGGCATCAGTCCATTCCACCTGGTTCGAAGAGCCGATGCCGAGACAATCCCAATCAATGCAATTGGTAAGATTGGAATCGCCAGCAGATCATAAATGCTCGCACTTACAGCGCAGCCCACGGCGAGTAGTACGTAAATGGCTACCGACTCTTGCGAACTCTTAGCCCAAAGCCATATCAGCGAGGGTAACAAGACGCACAGATCGTAGTAGTAAAAGTGTGGGCTCAGCAATGCCGTCCCAGCTAACATCATCAACCAGCTTGTCGGTTTATCAAAACTAGGTGTATGAATCAGCACAGAGTAGAGGACATAGATTGCTAGCGGAATGCATATCGCAACCTTGCCCCACGCGACGAGATTCGATGATAGGGAATAGGCGAGGGTTAGGAGATTGCAGGACCAATCAGCTCGATACCCGTTGTTTTCGGCGAACGATCCAACCCCTCTGGCGACATCGAGAAACCCACCCCAGACAGACCATGGCATTAGCATCAGGGTCAGGCCCCAAATCGCCGATGCGGATAGCAAACTACCCCCTAAGAATTGCCAACGCTTTTGTCTGAACATTGCTAAAGGGATCAAGAAAAACAGAGTTGGTTTGATCGAGAGAAATCCGAACACCATACCGGCTCGAAAGTCTTTGCCGCTCGCTAACAAACTCATCGCTACGGCGATAATCATCATCCATAGCGTGCTCTTTTGACCTAACGTGATCGAAAACAGTAACGCAGGGAAGAGTATTAAGGCCAGCCACAACGCGCGGCCGTGATGCGAGTTTTCGTGTGTCGTGGTGGGCTCTCGTTCGATCAAGGATCTCGCAGCGACCCAAGTGCAATAGACGAATAGCAATTGGCATAACAACCAAACGATGCCGGCCCAACGATACGGGATCAATCCCAGTGGGCTAAAGAGCATGTAATGCGGAGGCGGATAAACAGCGGGAAAATATTCCTCTGGACTCCAAGCAAATCCAACATAACTAGGATCATGCTGGTTGAGGATGAATTGTTCGCTGTAGAGCTGATCCGCTTGCCCTGATGCGATCATTCGTGCTCCTACCCATTCCTGTAGAAAATCCGCAGCGTAGGGAGTCTCGTCAAAAGTAGAGGACCAGCGATAGTTGGGCGCGAGGGCTAGGTACGACACGAAAATGACCAGGATCACCAGTAGAATGGCCTTGGTGTCATGGAAAAGTTTCGAGAGAGACATCTTGTGGTGTGTTCGTGAAGACGCGTAGATCGATGCATTGATCTAGCTCACGATCAGGTTGTTCAATGGATCTATTTCGATTCCCGAAGAATGCCGACTGTTAACCAAGCGGCATAATCGGAACAAAGCTTACATCACGAACCTAAGTTGCGGCTGGTTTCGCAACCGCCAGTCGCTTGATCATCAGTCCAGCCATGTAAGCCCCTTTGAAACCTGCATCAATATTGACCACGGCAACATTGGAGGCGCACGAATTGAGCATGCTCAAGAGTGCGGAAACCCCTGCGAGATTCGCTCCGTAGCCGACGCTGGTGGGTACGCTGATGACCGGGCAGTCGACGTATCCACCCAGGACGCTCGGCAATGCCCCCTCCATGCCGGCGATGCATACGAGCACGGAAAAGGATTGCAACTCAGAGACTCTGGCGAGCAATCGATAGGGTCCTGCAACACCGACGTCCTCAATGAGTTTGGCAGGGATGTCCATCCAAGCTAGTGTTTCCATCGCTTCCATGGCAATAGGTTGATCGGTTGTGCCAGCCGTGATAACACCTACTAAAGCCGTTTTACGCTCGGCCAGCAACTGGTCCGGCGACTTGGGAACGGCATCTCGTCCCACACGCAACACATTGCCTTTATAGTTCCAATGATGAAAGGGGAACTGCTCTGATATCACGCGTACTTGTTCCGGCGAAACTCTCGTTACCAAGATCTCTGGTTCACGTCGCAGTAACTGATCCAAGGCTCGACAAATCACCTCGGGCGATTTCCCTTGTCCGTAAATGACCTCTGGGAACCCGCACCTGCGACGGCGATCCAAGTCGACATTTAAATCGGCTTGTAGTTTGCTCCCGTCGTTAAGAATCTTTTGAGCGAACTCAAACGAGGATAGCTCACCACTTTTATAGGCATCAATCCAAGCGTCCAGCGACAACGATAGGCTCCTTTATAACGGGCTACTCTTTCGATGATCTACGAAACGGGTCGCAGATCGCGATAAGTCGATTATGTGATTTGTTGTTCCGTGCACGAAGAGTGCATAATCTGATCTAAAACCAAGCCAATGGCTTCTGCTGCTTGCTGCTTGGACATCGATGGCAAATCTCTCATGCTTTGGATCGTTTGTTCCGATGTCAGCGGGATGTGCATAAAGCCCACTGGCCTATCGAGATTGTGTTGCTCGAACCAGTATTGCGTCAAGTAGAGTATCGCATTGCAAAGATAGGTCCCGGCGTGGTACGAAACGCTGCACGGAATACTGTGCTGTCTAAGAGTTCGATACCAGTCGTTCAAAGGGAAAGAGGTTCGATACGCGACCGGTCCTCGCGGCACTAGAGGTCCGAAAAAATCGCCGGTGGCTTCCGTCATGCCTGCTACATTGAGAGCGATTGCTTCCAGCTGAATTCGGCTGGCACCGGGAGCTTGTCCAAGATGGAGGACCGCATCATAGCCAGCGGATAAATCTTTGTTGAGCCGTTCGACCAATTGTCCCAGATCGCATGGATACCGCCGCGTGCTCACCCCGCTCATAGCCCCCCTGCGGTGCAAAAGCTCTACCAACGCTTCCCAGCTGGAGTTTTGTTGCCAAATGTCGTACGGCTCAAACGCGGTGATTAAAACTTTCATTGGCGGTCAGCAAGTTATGCGAAGGTTTGTCACCAAAAGCGAACGATTCAGCTCACCGTGCCCTATATAGCGGAAGCCGGCTAACTGTCCTTCGAAAGGTGTTGGTCTGCAGGGAACTTGAATCTTCCTCTTTTTCGGTACGTGGATCCGTGGGTGGCTCTCGGAACGCCGCGAGTGCTCGAATTTGAAGTCAACCCATACGTCAAATGTGTCTTGGTTATACCGTTTTAGTTGAGAAAATGCTCAGGTCCATAGTCTACCGAGCGAACAATGCTGGAAAACACAAGGTTGTTGGGCTACAGTGTAGAGCAGAAAAAATGTTCTCGATGCGCCGTTACCTCTCACTGTTTTTGCGAGTCTACAGATGCCTGTCCTACCAGATCTTTCCCTCAAAAACTCCAGGAACCTAGTTTGTCTAGCAGCGTTTCTTGTCAAAATTTGCATCAGCGGCCCTGCTATGTCCCAAGACGTTTTCCCAGACAAAGCGCTCGAAAAAGCGATTCGCTGGGAAGTCTTTGAAAAACGGTACAATGACCAACCGATCACCGTCGACGACGTGAAGAGTATCTCCCAAGTCGTTGCTCGCGGGAAAGGAATCAAAAGCCTCGAAGGGCTTCAGCACTGCAAAGCGATCATGAAAATCGATCTCGCCAACAACGAGATATCGGACCTAGCTCCTCTCGCTGAGCTGAAACTCGTTCAATCTTTAGATCTCTCCGGGAACCAAATCGCAACTTTGGATGCACTGAAGAACTTGTCCCAAATGCAGTATCTTCAGCTGTCCAAGAACCAAGTGAAAGATCTGGCCCCCATCTCGGGAATGCAAAAACTCAACGCGTTGTATCTTAACGATAACCAAGTCTCCAGTTTGCAGCCCATTGTCGGGCTAAGAAAACTTTGGACATTGCAATTGGCTGGCAATCCTATCGAGAGTGTTCCGGACTTGTCAGAACTCAAGCATCTCAAGACGCTTAACTTGAGAAACTGTAAATTCAAGCGGATAGATTTTTTAGCCAATCTGGATGAACTGAATCTTCTCATGCTCGACCAAACTCCATTGGAAACTCTGATGCCTTTGGTGACATCATGCGAGTCGGGTGCTGCAAAGCAATACGCTCCGTTTCTCCGACTTTATCTCGATCCAGAACAGTTAAAGAATTTGGCTCCCGAAGTGGATCGCCTCAAAGCAACCAACGTGAAAATCAACCCTGAGACGAAATGATGCGACCAAGATTCAGAAACAAGCTCCCTATTTTTTTACTCTTACCGTCCTTCTCACTGAGTGCTTCGCTCGCCTGGAGCCAAACAGCAGATCAAGGCGATGCTGCTGCACGGACTGTCGACGGTAGCGCACTGCGATTCTCGTCGCGTTCTGACGAAAATGCGCCAGCCGATTTAAAGGAGCTGAGATGGATGCTCAGTCAAATCGAGACCGAAAAAGGTAAAAAAGATCCCTTGGCCGATTACGTCGAGAAACCGAGTTCGCTCGAAGAACGTGCCAAGCGATCCGAGTGGAAAGAAGATGATGAGGCGCACGTTACACCAAAGCTGTTTAAGCCCTCGGCCAACGATGTACCTATTTTGAAACGAGCTCCCATCTCGGCCAAGCTCGTGTCCTCCAATTCGAACCGAACATCGCTACAACCCGAGATCCCGTTTTCTTCGCAGCCCGCGACACTTCCCGGGCTAGGTGGCCAGAATCCACCAACCTTTGGCGGCCCCTCGCCAGGGATGGCTAACCCAGGGATGGCTAACCCAGGGATGCCTAACCCGGGTATGGTCAATCCGGGGATGGTCAATCCGGGGATGGCTAACCCCGTATTGCCGAACGCCGGTTTTGGTGGGGCGGCAGCCACGGTCCCCTCCTACAATCCGAGCATGGGAAGCTCCATGCCTTATTCTAGTCCATCGACCGTAGCG
>JALOQS010000451.1 GCA_025459355.1 Pirellula sp. | reverse complement strand
GCCCAACAGGTGGCTCTTTGTTTGTAAGTGTAGACATTAAGCGTTCGGCCCTTTCCGAGGATCAACGATCTGATCTTGTAGTGGTATACTGCTGAATTTATCTGCGGACTCGGGGCGAAGTCGCCAAGCGCCCCAAATGATGGCGAAAAAAGCTGCCGCGAACATTACGACCGCCACTTCACCAAAGAAGGAATAGTCCAGCCAGGAGATGACTTCTTTCAACATGGTTTATTCCGCTTTCCTGTCCGCTTGAGCAACAACAATCGCCGGATCCGCTTGAGAATTATCCTCGGCGGTGGCTGGAGCAGACGGCTCTGCGGCCGGTTCAGACGAGCCCGGCGCAGATGAGCCCGGCGCTGCTTGCTCCGGTGCAGGAGCTGGTTCTGCCGTTTCGGTTTTAAACAAATCGGTACCAACTCTTTGCAAGTAAGCGATCAATGCGATGGCGGTCGATTCTTCGAGAAGATTTCCTTGATAGGTTACTGGCCCACCCTGAGAAATGATTTCCGCCGCAATCGCTTGAGCTTGGGTTCTAGCCATCGCTTCCGCATCGGTTAGTTCTTTATCGTACGGAGCACCTAGGTAGTTAGCCGCCCACACCCGTTTGGGTATTTCTTTGTAATTGAGCTTCTCCGTTAACAAGTGCCTGTAGGGAGGCATAACCGAGCCTTCAGTCGTCTTGGCGGGATCCTCAAAGTGTCTCCAATGCCAGAAGCTACTTTGCTTGCCACCTTCACGAGCCAAATCGGGACCGATTCGACGCGATCCCCATTGGAATGGCCGGTCATAAATGAATTCGCCAGCCTTGCTGTAGTCCGGTGGATAGCGAAGAGTCTCGGCCACCATCGGTCGAATCATCTGGGAGTGGCAGTTGTAGCAGCCTTCAGCGACATAAATATCCCGTCCAGCCAATTCGAGCGGCGTGTAAGGTTTGACCGAAGGAATCGTTGGAATGTTGCTTCGAATCAGAAACATCGGGACAGCTTCGAACAAACTGGCTATCGTGACAGCTAAAGCCGTTAGTATCGTGAATCGAATAGGCAATCGCTCCCAACGTCGGTGCCAATCCATCTTGGTTACCGTTTCAATCTTGATCGCCGCATCAATGACGGGCACACCCTTGAGTTCGCTCGTTGGCAGCGGCTTATCAATGTAGTTTCGCGAAAGCCGTGGAGCTGTATGAACAGGAACCTCGTACTTAGCTGGTCTGCTCATCCATGTCATAAACGCATTCATGCCCAGCATCAGTACACCACTTACGTACAGCACCCCACCGAGCACACGTGCCCACCAATAAGGAACAATCGATTGCACCGTCTCAACGAAGTCGGGATATTGCAAACGGCCTAAATCATCCATGGCTCTCCACATGAGACCTTGGGTGATACCAGCGACGTAGATGGGGATGATATAAAGCAAGATGCCAATCGTTCCAATCCAGAAGTGCCACTCGGCCATCTTCTGACTCCATAACTTGGTTTGGAACAATCTAGGCAGAAGCCAATAGATCATTCCGAACGTCATAAAACCATTCCAACCGAGTGCACCGGAGTGTACGTGAGCAATGGTCCAGTCGGTGTAGTGAGACAATGCATTGACACTCTTAACCGAAAGCAATGGCCCTTCAAACGTTGACATCCCGTAGAACGTGATACCAACGACAAAGAACTTTAGCACCGGGTCGCTGGTCACTTTGTGCCAAGCACCTCGCAGTGTTAAAAGACCGTTGATCATCCCTCCCCAAGACGGCATCCACAGCATTACGCTAAACCTCGCCCATTCAGGAAGCGCGGTGTAGTGCAAGTGGTGAGGACCAGCCCAAATGTAAATGAATACGAGTGACCAGAAGTGGATAATGCTCAGCTTGTAACTGAACACAGGTCGCTCTGCAGCCTTGGGCAAAAAGTAATACATCAATCCCAAGAATGGTGTGGTCAAGAAAAAGGCCACCGCATTGTGCCCGTACCACCACTGCATCAACGCATCTTGAACCCCGGCGTAAACCGAATAACTTTTCCATGCACCGATGGGCACAACGAGGTTGTTGAACACGTGCAGAATCGTGACGGTAACAATCGTAGCGATATAAAACCAAAGCGCGACGTACATGTGACGTTCGCGTCGATTCCAAAGGGTCATCAGAAAATTGCCGCCAAAGAACACCAACCACACGACAGCGATCGCCAAGTCGATAGGCCATTCCAATTCCGCGTACTCCTTGCCCTGCGTAAATCCGAGTGGCAGAGTAATAGCTGCGGCAACGATAATCGCTTGCCAACCCCAAAAGTGAAGGCGACTTAGCACGTCACTCCACATTCGGCATTTGCAAAGCCTCTGAGTGCTGTAATACACGGCGGCGAAAATCGCGTTGCCTGCAAAAGCAAAGATAGCGGCATTCGTGTGAACCGGTCGCAATCGACCAAACGTAAAGTATTGTGCAATCGTCGGATCCACCGATTCGAGAATGTTGGGCAATACCAAAAGCAAGGCAACTAATAAACCCGCTACGGTGCCAACAATCCCCCAAACAATCGTCGCTACCAAGAACAGCCGGACGATTCCATCGTCATAGCTGAAACTCTCCAGCGCTTGCGGTTGATACTCACTTGAAGGGGAAGACGCAGGCTCTCCCAAATTGCGGTCCGTCGATGGAGGTGATTCTTCAGCTAATGACATGTCTTAAAAGTCTTAAAAGAGGGGTGGTTTCTAACGATGGCGTCCAGTATTGCAATCGACGTGCCGTTCGGGAAAGACAAATCGCCGCATGGAACCTTTTGAGAACCAGGATCTGCAATTCAACCTTGGGATCATTTGTCACAGGACTCGAAAATCAACGGATATCTGCAGATCAAATTGGTGTGTCACAGTGCCATCAAGTAACAATCGTGCCAGCGTGAGCCAAAATAGCACAGTTTTGAACCGCGTTCTACCTCCGATTCCTACCCAATAAAAACTTCACGCTGGTAAAACTCTTTTGGAATCTCACAAACGCGGGATTCCGGGGTAGAGAAACCGCATATCTGCCGCCTGCCCCTTCATCATCACACGATCTAATGAGGCTTTTCTTGTTTCAGCTGCGTCATTTGGTACTTTGTTTGCTCCACCCGACTTAGTTCCGCCAACCCTCAATGAGAGGGACTTATAAATACACCCAATCCGTCATCGACAAAAACTATGGTCTTAGCACCGCTATCCGAACCAATCGACCTCCTTCTAGTAGATGACGAGCCTGACTTCTTGGAACCTGCTTGCCGCTTTTTTCAGCGTCAAGGCTACCGGGTTGTTGCAGCCGCCAACGCCGAACAAGCGATCTCGATCCATCAGAATCAACACTTTCATGTGGCGATCATTGACCAAAACATGCCCGGCATGAATGGCTTGGAATTGCTCAATCGGCTGCATCGAGAAGACCCCGAGCTAAAAATCATCATGCTTACGGGTGCTGGCAGTATCGGCTCTGCGGTAGAAGCCATGAAAAGGGGAGCCGTAGATTATTTGTCCAAGCCGTTCGGGCTAGACGATTTAGACGTATTGTTGCGCCGCACATCAAAGGCGATTGTTCTAGAAAAAGAAAACAC
>JALOQS010000186.1 GCA_025459355.1 Pirellula sp. | reverse complement strand
GGCCTCGCAACGAATCGCGGTAACCGCAGCCAGCTTTTGAAGCTTTAACGATGCGGGGTCCGCCACTTTCTCCTGTGCGACGGCATTGAGCTTCTCGGTTGCCTCTGCATATTTACCGGAAAGCATCAGCGCTTTTCCCTGCAAATAGCTTCCTTTGAATTTTAGGTCAGAGAAACCTGAATTCGCCAAAACGCCGTAGAACTTAACCGCCTGATCGGGTGTTCCGCTGGCCAATGCCAAGTCTCCTAACATCTCGGATGCTTTGTAGAAATTGTGCGAGCTCCGATACTTGGCCGCCCACTGCAACAGCGCTTTGGATGCTTGTTCGGGGTTTCCTTTGCCCACCAAGGCGAGTGCACCATCCAGATAGAATTTGTAGAAGTAGTAATCCTCCTTCATCTCTTCGGTTGCCAAACTGCTCACCGCGACTTCGCTCAACTCCTTGGTTGCTTGATCAAATTGACCTTGCCCGATGCTGTCTTTAGCTCGTGATAGCTGAATAGGTTCTCCATCGAACACGATCCGAACAATGTCGTTGGTGGGGTAGTTTTGAACTTTGCCGCTGGCCGTTTCGATCACGACCTGGTCCTTGGTCCGCTCGGTGATTGAACCGGCTGGGGCTGCACCACCTTTGGAAAGAAAGACCCTGTCTCTCGATTGACACCAGGCTGTCGATGCGGTGCTCAATGAGACAAGGGTCGTTAGGACGAAAGATCTTGAAAAGTTCATTGGCTTATCAACAAGTAAATTGGAGTTTCGCTTTGGCTGACTTAGAATCCACGGCACGTTCGATTTCGGGTGCCATGGACTAAGAAAGGGAAAGGATAGTGTTTGGAAGGAGGAGTACAAAGGACAAGGGCTTTGAATCTATCGATTCATCGCGTTTAAATCGGTCTCTAGCTTCAGAAACTTGGATTGAAACTCAGGCGTTCCGAACTCGGGATGTCTCACTTTGAGCACCCGGAGTTCGTTGGCAGCATCGCGAACCAATTCCGATTTCTTTGCGGCGTCAGTACTAAGGCTGGCCATGAGGCGTTTGCACTCAATATTGTTGAATTTTGATTCAAAAAAGTTATCTTTCAAATTGGTCATGCCCTTGGGATCGCGGCTGATCTTAGCCGCAATCACTCCCCAGCCCCAGATGATGTTTTTTCCGTCGGGACCAGGCTCGGCGCCTTCCGATGCCTTTTTGAGCAATTCGATATCCTTGCTAGCGGACCACTTTTGCAAATTCTCCGCAGCTAACGTCTGCAGCGTGATGTTGGTATTGGTAACCTTTAACGATTCCAACAACAATTGATGGGCTTCCTCAAATTTACCAGCCCCCGATTTGGCAATCGCCATTCTTCGGCGCACATCATCTTTGTTTTTTCCAGATGCGGTCAATGCTTCGGCAGGCTGGTTCGCAATCTTGCTAAATGCGGCATCGGCTACGACAAACAACTCTTTCGAAAGCGTTGCCAAGCCCGGGTTCTTTTTCATAGTCATCGCCAAAGAATTCGCGACAGAACCAGCCGAGTCGAGAACGCCGATGTCTTCGGATACCTCAACAAGCTGACTGACGAGAATGCTCAATGACTTGCCAATTCGCCCCTGGTCATCCGGTGTCGATGCGTTTTCGATTTGCGTTTGAATCGAAAAAGCAAGATTTCTGAGCGAATTGGTCAAGAGCTTGGTTTCGTTACCCGCTAGCGACTTCATACGGCTTACCAGACTCTGAACCTGCGCTGCATCGAGTGCCGTCCCACTTGGCTTACTCGACGCTTGAACCATGGCTTGCAACTGCAGCTTGAACACTTCTAGCTGAGTGACTTCGTCCAAACCGGTAGCACTCTCTAACAGCTTGACGGCTCCTCGTTCGGGATCGGTAATCACCTTTTGTGCTTCGTCCAATCGATCGGTTGACAGATAGAGATTGATCAGTGAACAGACTCCCATCAACAAGCTCTTGTCAACTTTGGCAGGATCCAAGCCACCCCAAGTGCTCGCCAACAGTCGCTCGGCTCGATCACGCATTGCAATGATCTCAGGTGTTACCTCGGCCCCCTGTTTGCGACTCTCTTCACTCTTGAGCAAGAAATCTCGCCAAAGTATTTGTCCAAGAACACTTGCCCCGCTACCCCCCTTACCACCTGTCAGCCCAACGAATCGTTCTGCGTCGTCATACTTCTTGTTCATGATGGCGACTTTGATCAATACATCGGCCGCTTGTTTACCAGAATCGCTATCGGGAAAGTTTGTCATCAACTTTTTAGCGAGTCGCTCCATCGGAGCCATCATTTTGGTTTGATCTTCTGGTCCGAGTGAATCGATCAATTTGCTCATCGAAGCGAGAGCAAACATGCCGCACTGACTCCCTTTTTCTGTGCCGCGATCCGTTCGAACAATGGACTCGGAAAGGGCCGCGCATTCCCAGAACTGATTCGTGTTAAAGTAGAGATATGCCAACAAGAATTTGGCGTCCAACAGATCTTCACGGGAGTTCGATTCCTTGAACAACGCAATCGCTTTCGTCAGGCGATCGATTCCTTGAGCGCGGGCTTGTTGGATTTGAGCTAATGCGCTTTGAATATCCTCTTCCGAAGCACCTTGTTGTCGCAGAATCTCGATGGCCTGCTTGCCGTCCTCCGCGCGAGACACTCGCATTCGGCCTTGGGATAACGCTTCCTCAAAATCTTTTGGTTCAGGTAATTTTTCTTCGGCAACGTTCGAGCTTGCATCGACACCCAGGTCCACCAGTAGAGCTTTGGCTGGTTCCTGATGAACACCTTTGACTTTAAGGATCTCCTGCAAACTCTCCCGAGCTTCGCGGATTAGCCCTTTGACTTTGGATTCTTCTTTGACCTTGTCAAGCGATTTGGCATACCCAATCTGAGCTTCGCACAAAGCCAATTGCAGATCGAGCCAATGGGCAAGTTTACGCTCTGGGTTGCCACGATTTTTTACCAGTTCTAACGCGCTAGCTCCTCTGGTAATGGCGGCTTCGTATTTTGGTGGTGCTTCAGCGACATCGAGTCGAATCAGATTAGCAGTCGCTTGCACTTTCCATTCCCGCAATACACCGCCGTCGGCTTCAATATCCGATACGCGAGTAAAGCTGTCGCGCGCCCCTGCTTTATCACCCAGCTTGTTTTGAACTTCTCCCCGATAAAGCAAACTCAGCATGCGAGTTCCCGCTTCGGTGTTTAGATTTGTTTTCTCGACCAACTCGGCCAGTTTCTTTTCCGCTTTCGACAGCCAATCCTTGCGTTCAGCGGACTCAGCCTGGTAAGACTCACCCAACTCTTGAAGCGCTTTGGCTTCGAGCAACTGCGATTGCCGATACTCGATCTGATACTGTCGTCGCTGTTCGATCTGCTCCGGGGTCTTGGCTCGATCGCCACGTAGCTCCATGATTTTCGGTGCCAGCTCCTCGATGGATTTGGAGAACAGCTGTACGGCATCTTGATAAGAGCTACGAGCCTTGGTCAGCATCTCGGCCATCTTGGCAGGATCCTTTTTGCCAAGCTCCATAGCCGAGCGTGCTTGCCCTAACAACAAGTCCGCCAACATCGACTGTGCTTCGCTTCGCCGGGCATGTTCAGGGTAAGCCTGAATGAATGCCTTGAGCCCTGACTCTAATTCCGCACGGCGAGCGTCGACCTGTGCTGGGTTTTGCTTTTGAAGTACCGCTAACGATTCCTTTTGTAAAAGAATTCTTTCAAGCGGAATATCCTTTTTGAACGCATCAGGAAACCGATTACGCTTCTCGCCTAGCTCCAAGTACTTGAGACCGACTTCGGACAACCCTTCTTGTCGAAGCCGATCTAAAAATCGGCGAGATGGCTCCTCAGCTACGGAGATGCTGCTAGAAAACAAACACAGAGTGGCCAAGCAGATCCAATTATCTGTCCGTCGATGTGGTGACATACCGATGCCCTACAGGCTGTTCTGATTAGGAGGAGTTAACTCAATTCGCGATCGAGTCTCCAATTGTACCATCGGACCCTCCAATTTCCTACTATGGACTTGCTGGTATGCGCACGTCTAGGGAGACGCCAGAGCCGACCGAAAGCTCCTGTCTGGAAATCTATCGGGAATCCCCGCCATCCCAGGGCGAACTGTCCCAACGATAACCATTTTCTCGCCGCCAAACCTCGGCTTGGTCCACGTCCTTTTCTGAGTCGATTTCGTTTTCTAAATCATCACCTTCAGGAGCCGCGGCCATTTGCGATGGCGTCGCGGTTTGTGACGAACTCACGGCATAACACTCGACGACTTCATTAACGACGTCGACTAATCTCAAGCCATTCTCTCTCGCAATCGCTTGGCAATCTTCGTACTCGGGTGAAAAGTCAACCAGACCTGAAGGCAATCGCGAAACTTTGCCTGACACCAATCCCCACGGAGTATCGACCTCGATTTTCGCTCTCGGCAATACGGTTCTTGTTTGCCGTCTTGTTCGCACCCCTAACGTGCCCGTGTGCTCGAAAATCGCTCGCTCCATTTCCTGCTTTTGTTCCCGGCGACAGATGACCGTCAGCAAAACACCTGGTCGATTCTTCTTCATCTGGATTGCAGCGGTAAAGACATCCAGAGCTCCCAGCCCAAACAAAGTCTCGACGGCGAAACCAATTTGTTCACCGGTAACATCATCGAGATTCGTTTCGAGCACCATCACGTGATCGGTCGAATCATTAACAGGCTTAAGCTCTTCAATCGCGTGACCAATCATGACTCTAAGTAGATTCGGGCGGTCGGTGACGTCTCGCTGCCCGGCGCCATATCCGATTCGAGCAACTTGCATGGATGGTAGTGGGCCGTATGAACTTACGAACTCGGTCAATAGGACCGCCCCTGTCGGCGTTGTCATTTCGTAAGGCAATGGACACGCGGCAATCGGTACACCGGACAATAACTCCGTAGTTGCGGGAGCTGGCACTGACAACATACCGTGCGCGGTTTTCACGAATCCGCTTCCAACAGGAACCGGAGACGAATACGCTCGCTCGATTTGTAACTCATCCCACGCTATGGCAACCCCTACCATGTCAACAATCGAGTCGATTGCCCCAACCTCATGAAAGTGTACTTGATCGAGCGACACACCATGAACCTTTGCCTCGACCGCTGCCAATCGTTCAAAGAGTCGCATGGCGATTCCCCTGGCACGATGAGATAGTCGACCACGTCGGATCATGTTCAATATGTCGAGCAAATTGCGGTGGCTATGTTCTGGTTTGTGATCGATCAATAACCGAAGCCCTCGAAACCCTTTGCGCAAGGTGGGCTCTGTTGCCAAGCTCACACTGATCCCGAGCGATTCAATCCCTGATCGAACCAATTCGATGGACGCTCCGGCATCAATTAGAGCAGCGAGAGTCATATCACCACTGATACCACTCTGACAATCAAAATAAGCAATCTTCACACTTTACTCGTTACGAAAATCGAACTCGCCTCACTTGACCATTCGAATACCATCTAGCCGAATCACGATCCATCTCTAGTTGCGACTCGGAATCGGAGAACTCACGGATGAGATAAGAGCGGGCTATCGAAACGGGATCATCAACTG
This sequence comes from Pirellula sp., assembly GCA_025459355.1. Lineage (GTDB taxonomy): Bacteria > Planctomycetota > Planctomycetia > Pirellulales > Pirellulaceae > JBKCUI01. The sequence continues at coordinate 1,958 of JALOQS010000186.1, read as the reverse complement.
GCGGATTTCCACGAGCTCGTTCTAAACCTCGCTTGGAAACAACTCTCGGAATATCAACCACATCCATGACCCGTCGAAAATATCCGTGACTCGACAATTCATGGTATCGCAAATCTAATTTACGCTTCGCGTCGACCGATGCATTCTCTTTTTTCAAATGCTCGAGGATCCATAACTTCGTTATCCAATCGATTCGACCAACTAACAATCGCGGCGGCTCGCTTTTGTCATCCGACGATTCGAGATGGTTCAAAACGAATTGCCACTGTTCGATAATTTGCCACGCCTCATCAGGTGCCTTGGACGCTTCCTCAAGCATTTTTCTCACTGCGGTGGCGAACGCGTTTTGCACATCGCAGGCTCGCCAATGACAGTCGTTCTTGTCAGGCACTCTGGCTAGCAACATCCAATCCCTGGCAAAGGTATTCAATGCGCGAATGGGACGACATAACTTCGGAACCAGTGCATTGGGATTGCTCTCGGCCAAATCCAAAACCAACGAAGTAATCCCGACCTTCAAGTATTGAGAGAGGTCGCATAAACCGGAATCACCAATTGCAATCTCCACTCGCCTACGACTTGCGAACATGCCACGATAGCGACTCCAGGAAAAACCTGGGCCAATACACAACTCACGCAACCAGGAATCGCACCGAAAGATGGGGCGACCGCGACCATAACTGCCGAAACCGATGACGCAGTTGGTCTGTGCGCTACGAGCGCTAACCCAGAATCGACCTGCTTCATCCACGTAGCCGGCCCCATCGACGACACATCGGGTCGCAAAAAATGAACTAAGCTGCTTGCGATACGGACGCAACGCAAAGAGCTGAATGTTGCACCACAACATAATCACAATGGGTGCATGAAACAATCGAACTCCCCATGTGCATAACGTTATCCACCCGGATGACAAGGAATAATTTGTGCCACCCGGTTTCTTGCGTGACGCCATTTTGCGAACTCGAAGATACATGCTGGCGGCCAACCAGATCGTTAGCAACCATAGCGATGTCAACCCATGATACAGCAGCAGTGCAGGTAGCATTAGGATCAAAAAAAATCGCCAACCAAACAAGCACACCCCCTTGGCTACATTGACGTCATAAGACTCGTGCTGACCGTAGGTGTGCCCATAGGCATCGTGATTTCCCTGAACGAGAGAACATTCCCCCTCCTCGGTCATGCCCTGCAGAGCTTCGACCGCGATGTCGCGCATGGCATACTGATACTCAATCAACTGCATCGGGCTTCGGCAGATTGGCGTTGCTGTCTCAACGAACGCAGCCTCTAAGGGAGCGCGATCTCCCGTTTCTAACGAACCCCCTTCGATGGAGAACGTACCACCGTTGGCCAAAAAGAAACGATGCGGATTTTGCGAACTCGAAATCGATGGAACGATTTGTCGAACCCTGGCCATAAACTGACCGAAATCGAGCGGTGGCGCTTCGTCGACATTGCTAAAATAGGCGTACTCCGTCTCCATGCCCAGCTTGCGCTGCAGGATCTGGCGGTTATTCCCCCGACTCCGGGAGCCGGCTGCGGTTGAGGTAGTCTCGCGGTGCTTTGGAACAATCTTCCCCAATTGATTTCACCCAATCAGAAACAATGGTTTGTTCAGTTGATGATGTCTCGCGAACGGAATTCGCATGGCGATCTAAACCGCCTGGCTCCATCCCTGCTAATACATCGACCATGGACAAAGGCGCAACGCTGGTCGGTGGTGTGTCGTCTGCTGTCGATTTCATAACCCTTTATCCTTAATCGCTCATCCTAACTGATTTGGCCGCCAGATTCATCCAATTCTCCCCCCTTTTTTCGACCTAACATTCCAGAAAAACACTCCCCCTGACTGCCAAATAAACCCCAGCTCGCCGAATTTTACCATTTTCTCCCAAGAATCCCCCCCAATCCCCGAATCTTCCTTTGTTGGTGCGGGACGTCCCCGCCCGTTTCAT
>JALOQS010000185.1 GCA_025459355.1 Pirellula sp. | reverse complement strand
TTGGCCGAACCAATTGCTCGCATCTCAAACCGGGAAGATGAGTGCACAGGCCGGTTCTGGGAGGGACGCTTTAAAGCTCAACGAATCGTCGATGACGCAGGCTTGCTAGCTTGTGCGATGTATGTCGACTTGAACCCCGTTCGCGCGGCCTTGGCAGAGAGTCCTGCAAAATCGGTGCACACATCTGTTTACGATCGCATCGAAGCGGCCAAAGGAGTTCAGATTCCGTCGGCTGCATTCGACTTGGTGCCGATTACTACCCAAGAGGCGATCGCACAGCGTAGCAAGCCACTTGAAGAGCAACGCCAAGAACGGAAAGCAAAGCGAAAAAGGACAGCCAAGAAAGTTCTTCGAGACAGTTGGCTATCACCGCTGAGCCTGAGTCCGGAAACACAATCGAATGACCCTCAAGTTCATCAAGGTGGCACGCGCGCAAGCGATAAAGGGTTTCTTAGAATCGATTGGTCTTGCTACAGAAAGCTGCTTGATTGGGTCGCATCGAATAAGCCAAGCGATGGTGCAGTAGGTCTACCAAAGGCGTTAAGCGAAGCATCAGTAAGTTGCGGAATCGTCCCAGAAATGCTCTCCGATTTGGTTTGGAACTTCAAGAAGTACTTTAGTCGATGTGTTGGTGGAGCGGAGTCGATGTCGAGTGATGCGGAGCGGATCGGCCGTCGTTGGCACCGCGGCCAGCGTCGAGCAGCCGCCTGCTTTGGCTAGGTACGACTATCTTCAGATAATCGAGTATAGATTGCACGGCAAATAGTCGCCAACTACATGAGCGATCTAGCTCCCCTACGCTTGTACGGTCTTAACTAATGGCCATTTCAGCCACTCTCTAGGGCGACATCGACAGGATGGGCGTAATCCCGCCTCATTCAGCACCCATAAATCCACCGGCTCCAAAATCAGAGAGCCATACAGCGTGGATGGTACCATTTGTAAAAATAAGGTGGATGGTACCAATTTTGTTGGTACCAATTTTGTTTTTGCTGGCTTGTAAGGAATCCGAGGCTTCGGTTACTAATCTAGACAAATCGGGGAGCAAATGTGACAGCAGACGAACAAGAAGCAATATTTCAACGCTGGATTGCAAATCACCTTGGTCTCATGATCAAGGTTGTTCGTTCATTCGCACCGGTTATGACGGATCAAGATGATTTGCTTCAAGATGTTTTGATCAATCTTTGGTCGTCGATCGCCAACTTTCACGGAAACTCTAAGGAAACAACTTGGATCTATCGCGTGTCGCTTCAAACCGCATTGGTTTGGAAACGTGGCGAGCGGCGTCGAAACAAACAACTTTTGAACTACATGAACCATATCGAAAAGAATACAACGCTTTTCGATGATGCTCCAACTCGCGACGAAGATGTGGTTGAACAACTTTACGCTGCCATTCGGCAGTTACCAAAACTCGAGGCGTCGATCGCTCTCATGCATTTAGATGGCCTCTCCTATCGAGACATTGCAGATGTGCTTGGCATTACCGAAAACCTCGTCGGCGTGAAACTTACCCGGATTCGAAAAGAACTGAGCAAGCGATTTAATGGATCGAATTAATTGGACACCTACTAACAAAATGAAGCTATTCGCCGTGAGATTACTTAGCAAAAACAGGGGACAAACAAATGACTTTTGATGACCTACAATCGAAATGGCAATCCCATAACCATGACGTAACATTGATTGTTGATACAAACGATTTGATGAACGAAGTCCGCCAAAAACATCGTGTCTTCGAAAGGCAGTTGCTTTGTCGAGACTTGTCGGAAATCCTTGCCGCACTTCTCATAACATTCTTTTTCGCAACCATCGCCGTTTTAACGGGACAGTGGACGTTGTTGCTCTGTGCAGCGGGCAGCCTGTTTGTCGGTTTGTTTTTCATAACGGACCGCCTCAAGCAGAGACGTCGGCGATCTTCGTTTGCAGATTCATTACCGCGATCTGTTGATGCTGCGATTGAAGAAGTAAAGCATCAAATCTGGTTGCTTCGTAACATCATGTGGTGGTACCTGCTACCCCTAGTCCCTGGCATCGTATTGTTTTTAGGCTCATCGTCATGGCAGTCCCGAGCCAATGGATTTGCCGAGCAATTTGTTATTGCCGCCGTCGGTGTAATCTGTGCTGTAGCATTCTGGCTAGTCTATAAGATCAATCACCGCGAAATCAAGAAGACTCTTGATCCGCGGCGACAAGAACTAGAAGCCTTGCGATCTGCTCTTACTTCGTCGGACACTGATTCTTAAACCACGTTCATGAATGAGACGGCCGACTTGACCATCGGTCGTCGTCCCCGATGGAATGAACCTCAGGGACCATTCGATTGTCTCTGATTCCTCGGTGGGGCAATCCCCGTCGTCGGCGATCTTCCACAGTCTATGAGGTATACTATGCGACTCATGAAACCACAGTACTTTTCGGGCAACTAAAAGAACACGAGACACTTGCTAAATGGAACAATTTCCGGCACCAAACATAAAACAGGTTATCGTCATGAGGCATGATTTAAAAATGCGACGAGGAAAACAAATCGCTCAAGGCGCCCATGCTTCATTGTCTTTTCTCACGCGCCGACTGCAAAACCAATCCTCGATCAACCTGGCGGACTTCTCGGCAAACGCACGAGCATGGATCATGGGCTCTTTTGCCAAGGTTTGCGTACGATGCAACAGCGAACCGGAGTTGATGGCTATTTACACTTGCCTCGCCATTGGGCCAGATGATGCTTCCAGAATAGACGAAGTCACAGGACACCTAGAATTGCTTTGATGGGCAGGTTGCGGGATCGCAATCGATTTTGCCAGTCTATGTGCTTGAGTTCGAAACACTAAGATGAGTTTGGAGTATGTAGAGTTGTGTCGGAACCAATGATCTTTTCGATTGGCACTCAAGTCGTAGTGCAAAAGGATACTTACCTTCCTAATCGTCGCGTCGCGCATCCGGCCGGCTCCGTAGGGGTCATTGTCCGATCGCCACTTGATCGTACCCATTCTTATCGTGTCAGATTCAACGACGGTTTTGAAGCTGCGGTGCATCACGACCAATTGGTTCGCTTGTCAGAGTTCAAACGCATCCCTCTAGCAACTGATTCTGTCAAAGAAGCCAGCACCGCACCGAATCTTCCCTCACAAGAAAACTCTTTAACGCACTCCCCGACGATCAACCTACATGACCGAATAATCTATCGCTGCGTTATCGGGTCACGTGCCTACGGTTTAGAAGACGATAACTCTGATACAGACCGGCGGGGTATTTACCTACCACCGGCCGATTTGCATTGGTCGCTGTACGGAGTTCCCGAGCAACTGGAGAACGACGAGGCTCAGGAAGCTTATTGGGAAATTCAGAAGTTTATCGTTCTCGCCCTCAAAGCGAACCCGAATGTACTGGAGTGTCTCTATTCTCCGATTGTTGAATTTGCGACCCCTTTAGCAGAGGAGTTGCTTTCGATCCGAGAAGCGTTTTTGTCCAAATTGGTATTTCAAACTTACTCGGGCTACGTCGCATCCCAATTCAAAAAGATGCAGACCGATATTCGAAATCAAGGACGTATCAAATGGAAGCATGTGATGCACCTTATTCGATTATTGCTCTCCGGCATCGATGTACTCCGCCAAGGCAGTGTGACAGTAGATGTTGGAACGGCACGCGATCAGTTGCTGGCGATTAAGAGAGGAGATGTGACCTTTTCCGAAGCTGACGCTTGGCGACGGAACCTTCAGGTCGAATTTGAACAAGCGTTTAAGCAAACTGCGCTGCCCGATCGTCCGGATTACGAACGAGCCAACGCGTTTTTGATCCGAGCCAGAAAACTTGCCCTGCAAAAAGACCTCCCCTAGCAGAAGTCGTTCAACGTGCGCCCCCAATCGCAAAATCCAATACGCGGCGAGGAAGACGGGACCACTTCCATGATCCACCACTCTAGTCGGGACCACTAACAAGACCATTACGAAAATGAACATTCCATTTGATAAGATGATGACTCACGTGAGGTTACACCCGTTTCCTCTCGTGTTCGCTACGATAAGCGGTGCACACTTGTACGGCTTTCCATCCCCCGATTCTGACTTTGACCTCCGGGGAGTTCACTTGCTACCGCTCGCCACCGTCGTTAGTTTAGAAGAAGGCCAGCAGACAGTTGAGAAAGAGGGCTTCTACGATGGGCTAGAGATAGATTTAGTCACGCATGATGCAGCGAAGTTCTTTGGTTTAATGCTAAAGCGAAATGGTTACGTGCTGGAACAGTTGTTGTCACCGCTAGTCGTGTTTACGACGCCGGAGCATGAGGAATTAAAATCGCTAGCCCCCAACTGCATCACACGACATCACGCACACCATTATCTCGGCTTTGCTGCCACACAGTGGAAGCTGTTTGAGAAAGAAGCACCCCCCAGAGTCAAACCTTTACTCTACACGTTTCGCGTTCTTTTAACGGGCATCCACCTGATGAAGACCGGAGAGGTCGAGGCAAATCTGGAGGTGCTTAACCAATCCGCCAAGTTAAGTTACCTGTCGGAACTGATCGATCGAAAGCGAACAGGAGCAGAGAAAGGGGTTCTCGATGCGGCTGACATGGAGTTTTATCGAAGCGAGTACGATCGACTCACCAGAGCATTAGAACAATCTTACGAAGAGTCGAGATTGCCCGAGATGCCAACAGCCCGAGACGCCATCAATGACTTGCTCATTCGATTGCGTCTAGCTAATTGAACGTGTGCTATCGTACGCCGAGTCCTTATTGCGTTCTGGGCTCGATCGGGATCCGCTAGAGTTGGACTTGGTTTTGGGCAGAGGTCAGTCCTACGACGGAGATTCCTTGAGGTTTATCATTGCCCCCACCGCCTACTGACGTACGAGACTAACGCAATCAAAACACCAGCTTTCCACCCATGGTTACACTTAGCCGCCATTAGAACTCACAGAGGCTGAGCAAAAAAGTGGTTATGCTTTGGAACTTGCTACGTACTACGATCGACTATCGCTTAAGAATTCGCATCGCATGCTCAACGCCCTCTACGAATCGTTCCGCTTCCTCTTTCGTGTTGTAGAGATAAAAGCTGGCTCGGCAAGATGAATTGATTCCGAGTCTTGCATGTAGAGGCATTGCGCAATGATGTCCAACTCGGATCGCTATTCCACGAGCATCGAGCAGTTTGGCGATTTCTTCGCCGTGTACTCCATCGCATGTAAACGTGACGATGCCTGCTCGGTCCGACTCGCTCGACGCGTAAACCTTGACGCCATCAATTCTATGAAGACCGTCGATCGCGATTTGCGAGAGATTTCTTTCATGCTCTAACAATCGTTCCGTCCCGAATTGCGAAAGATACTCGATCGCAGGTTTCAGGGATATAATCTCAGCGATAGGCGGTGTTCCAGCTTCGAATTTGTGTGGTAAACCTGCCTCTGTAAATCCATCGAAGGTAACAGACTGAATCATGTTTCCGCCACCTTGCCAAGCAGGCATGGACTCGAGACATTCCTTCTTTCCGTACAGAACCCCAACGCCGGTCGCCGCCAGCATTTTGTGCCCGCTGAACACAACAAAATCCGCATCCCACAACCGAACATCCAATTCGCCATGCGGTACCGCTTGGGCAGCATCGACTAGGACTCGTGCGCCCGCTTGATGGGCTAAGCTAACGATTTGCGATACGGGATTAATCGTGCCAAGCACGTTGGAAACCGCCGTGATGGCAACGAGTTTGGTACGCGACGTAAGAAGCTTTTCGTAAGCAACTAAATCGAGTCCGTAATCTTTTCGGATCGGAGCCCATTTGATATGCACACCGATCTCCCGAGCTAATTGCTGCCACGGAACGATGTTAGAATGGTGTTCCATCTCGGTGAGAACAATCTCGTCACCCGGTTTTAGATCCGATCGCCCCCAACTTTGTGCCACGAGATTAATTGCCGAAGTCGCGCCACTCGTAAAGATCACCTGTTCGGGTTGCGGAGCATTGATATAGCTCGCTACAGATGTGCGAGACTCCTCAACTTTGATTGTGGTCCTAGCCGCAAACTCATGGCCAGAACGATGCACATTAGCATAGTGTTCCAAATAAAGCTTTGAAATGGAGTCAATGACCGACTTGGGGCGCTGGGATGAAGCGGCATTGTCCAAGTAAACAATTTGATGCCCCGATTCGAGTTTTGTAGCGAGTACCGGGAAGTCACCGCGAATCGAATCAATCTTCGTTTGAATAGGACCGAAGTCACGTCGAACATCATCACGTTGAGTTCGTTTGTCCCGTACGTTAGTCGATGATGTGGCCGTCTGAGAGCTCGCGTGCTCGCGAATCTTGGCCACCATCGAATTAAACCCATTGCTTCTCAGTGGTGACAAGAATGACTTGAGATGTAATTTCTCGAAAAGACTTTCTATGGGATAGGCGAGTATATCCTCAGGGGATTTACCAGAGTAAGCCGAAACAAGCACGGCGGCTAATCCGCGAACCATCGGGGCGTCGCTCGAAGCCATAAAGAATAATCTACCGTCGTCCCATCGCGGAACGAACCAAACCATGCTTTGGCAACCGACCACGCGATACTGCTCGGTGCAATACTGCTCGGGAAATGGCGGTAGAGACTGCCCGAGTTCAATCAGTGTTTGAACACGTTCTTCAGCGGTTTCGAGATCCTCGAACTCCGACTGAATGTCGTCGATCGTATCGATCATAAGTGCCTAGACATAAGTGCTTAGAAAATCCCTAATTGGTCGCGAGCGTCCTCAGTCATTTTTTCAGGGGTCCAAGGTGGATCCATCACGACTTTGATATCGACCGCAGTAACGCCGTTCATCGACTCAACCGCTTTTCGGCTATCGGCAACCAGTTGTGGCCCTGCGGGGCACATGGGACTGGTCATGGTCATCTCTACGGCAACGTTGCTTGTGCCATCTTCGTTGCGTTGGATATCGACAACATAGATTAGACCCAGGTCAACAATGTTGACGAATAACTCAGGATCGATCACTTGCTTAAGTTGTTCCCGCACATGATCTTCGAGGATAACAGGTAGATCACTCATCGACGCTCACGTAAACCTTTCCGTCTTCGACTTTAGTTTTGAAACTGTTGGTTGCCTCGGTAGCGGGCATCGTTAACGCTGCTCCCGTTCGCAAGTCGAACTTCGCACCATGCCGAGGGCATGCAATGCAATGGTCCTCGGTTTCCCCATCGCCGAGAGCCCCGCCATCGTGGGTGCAAACGTCCTCAATACAATAAACCTCATTGTCAATGAGGGTGATAATCACAAATCGCTCGTCTACTTCCGTTGGGAATGGAATGTTGGGGACGAGCCGATCGTAATTGCAAACGAAATGATACACCGAAGTCGCTTAATTCTAAAAAGTGGATAATGGATATTGGACAGATCGATCGCGGCGTTTTGTATGCAGCCTGAATTACCAAGCTGCATCGACTAAAGAACGCTGACTTGCACGAAACCTGTTGCACGTAACGGGTTGGAAATCGGATCCGTTTTCTACTACTCGTATTGGCGGACTTGGCGAGCGATAGCTGCACCCAATGCATCGCGAACGGATTCGATAGTAATACGATCGAAGATTTGCTGGAAGAATCCAGTGACAATCATTCGAATCGCTTCCTGGCGTGTGAAACCTCGGGACCGTGCGTAGAAGATCAATTCTTCGTCTACGCGGCCGCTCGTGCTGCCGTGCGTACATCGAACATCGTCCGCCAAAATCTCTAGCCCTGGAATCGAATCAGCTCGCGAGTGATCGCTCAGCATTAAATTGTCGTTGCGCTGGTAGCCGTCCGTCTTGTCAGCTCCCACATCGACTTTGATCATGCCACGCCATACTGTCCTCGAATTATCTTGGAGAACCGACTTGTAGAGGAAGTCGCTGGTACAATGCGGCGCACAGTGTCGCTGAATCGTGTTATAAGTCAGGTGCTGGCGATCTCGGGTGAACATCACTCCATTAACGTAACTGCTAGCTCCAGGAGCGACCAACTCTACTTGTTGATCAACTTGTGCGAACCTCGCCCCCATTGCGGCGACGGTCCATTGGATAGTCGCGTCTCGACCGACACTTGCTTTCTGATGAGAGAACTTCCAGACCTTTTGGCCCCAGTCTTGAAGCGATACGTAGCGAAGGTTCGCTCGATCCTTGACGATCAATTCCAGTCCACCGCAGTGGAATCCAGCCGCTTGGTCGGTTGGACTGCTGCATTCGGATAGAACGGTTGCCTGTGCACCTTCTTCTAGAATCACCAACGTGTGGGATATGTCGGTTCCTCCCTCGGTCATGGCGGCATGCAAATGCAGAGGCTGTTCAATGACAACGTTTCGAGGCACATACAACAAACATCCGTCCGACCACATGGCCGCTTGCAACGCGGCGAATCGGTCCGGTGCATCCCCGATCAAGGAATGTAGCGCAGACCGCACGATTTCTGGTTTTTCTCGGGACAAGCGAGACAGCGAACCAAACAAAACCCCCTTGGCCTTGAGCGCCTCATCGAGAGATTCCGCAACAACGCGACCATTAACGCTTTTCACACTACCAGAAGCATTTACTCCTTCTAGCAACCAAACAGGAGCTTCGGTTTCCGTAGGCGTATCAGCTGTTTCGATCGGTGGTGAATAGCGATCTAGCTTAAAGCCTCTGAGTTCGGACCTCATCCAATTTTCATCGCGAGGGTTGGGCCATTCCATGGAAAGGAATGTTCGCCAAGCCTCCGTGCGTAGTTCGGTTAGCCATACGGGGTCGATGCGGCTCTGCATAAACGAGGTGAATCCCTCGTCATTAAAAGCACCTAGCTGATCATTTCGCAACATCACTGCATTCATATTAACCCACCGACCCTTCCATTTGCAATTGAATGAGACGATTCATTTCGACTGCATACTCCATAGGAAGCTCCTTGACGAGCGGCTCGATGAATCCATTGACAATCATCGTGCTCGCCTCAGCCTCGCTTAGCCCACGACTCATTAGGTAAAAGAGTTGCTCTTCACCAATTCGCGAGACGCTCGCTTCGTGCCCGATGCTGACATCTTGATCCAGGATCTCGATATATGGGTACGTATCACTGCGGCTTTGCGGGTCAAGAATCAGAGCATCGCAAACGACGTTGCACTTCGACTTCTTTGCATCCTTTTCGACGCGGACCAATCCTCGATAGCTGCTGCGACCGCCGTTCTTGGAGATCGATTTGCTAATAATCTGTCCAGTGGTATGCGGAGCACAGTGCACCAGTTTGGCGCCTGCGTCCTGATGCTGTCCGGCCGAAGCGAATGCGATGGATAGGATTTCGCCCCGTGCACCTGGCTCCATCATATAGACGGCCGGGTACTTCATCGTTAGCTTGCTGCCCAAATTACCGTCAACCCATTCCATGGTTGCATCTGCGTAGGCAACGGCTCGCTTGGTCACCAAGTTATAGATGTTGTTAGCCCAGTTTTGGATCGTGGTGTAACGGCATCGACTACCTCGCTTGCAAACAATTTCCACGACTGCCGAGTGGAGAGATTCGGACGAGTACATCGGCGCAGTGCACCCCTCAACATAGTGCACGCTCGCTCCCTCGTCGACAATGATCAAGGTCCTTTCGAATTGCCCCATGTTCTCCGCATTGATTCGGAAATACGCTTGAAGAGGGAATTCAATTTTGACTCCCTTTGGCACGTAGATGAACGAGCCGCCAGACCAGACAGCTGAATTCAACGCAGCGAATTTGTTGTCGGTTGACGGGATGATCGTCCCGAAGTATTCGCGAACGAGATCCGGATACTCCTTAACCGCGGTATCGGTGTCGGTGAAGATGACCCCTTGGTTAGACAAGTCCTCTTTAAGCGAGCCATAAACGACTTCGCTTTCGAACTGTGCTTTGACCCCGGCCAAGAATTTCTTTTCCGCTTCGGGGATACCGAGCTTATCAAAGGTATCTTTGATTTCTTGAGGCACCTCGTCCCAAGTTCGCCCTTGCTTATCGGTCGGCTTGAGATAGTAGTAGATGTCTTGAAAATTGACGTCGATGCTCCCGCCCCAAGTCGGCATTGGCTTGGAATGAAAAATATCGAGAGCACGCAAGCGATAGTCGCGCATCCACTCGGGTTCATTCTTCATCTCCGAGATCTGATTGACGATCTCACGGTCCAAACCTTTACGGGCCTTGAAGACAGCTTTGCTCTCGGTTCGGAAATCGTACTTGTTGATTTCTCCGAGGTCTTCAGATGTTCCTGCCAAATCCGTTGCCATGGTA
>JALOQS010000023.1 GCA_025459355.1 Pirellula sp. | reverse complement strand
TTGGGCATCGGAAGCTTGAACACAGCAAAGATCGGTGGTGTGTCCGGTAAGTTGATGGAACTCTCCAGCAGCGGCAGCAGCTCGCTAAAGAGTGACGTTACCAACGCTTCGCGAATCGTTGACGAAGTTATCAACAAAGTCACGACTCTTCGAGGCCGACTCGGTGCGTTCCAACGAACCGCTTTGGACAGCAACACTGCGTCCCTCAACGATACGTTGACCAACCTGAACGAAGCACAAAGCAGCATCCGAGATGCAGACTTCGCTAAGGAATCCGCAGCTCTTACCCGAGCTCAGATTCTGGTTCAGTCCGGTACGAGTGTTCTGGGAATTGCGAACCAAAGTGCTCAGTCGGTTCTTTCTCTTCTCCGATAATCGGAAAAGAGCCCGTTAGCCAGCAAACATCATAAAGGCGTGCAATCTTTGCACGCCTTTTTTGCTATCTATTCTGAATCAACGCGCATAATGGAGTGGCAATTTGCAGTCTCTTTCTGCTCCTTTCCAAGAATCGAGGGGCTCTCTCTCGATAAGTTCCGATACATAAACTGTGGCGGTTCTACAAATCCTTACGTTGAAGTGATACTTCTAAACCATGGGACGAATTCAATCTAACGTCGGTATCGTGACTGGCATCGATATCCAGTCTACGATTGAACAACTAATGACGGTGTCCTCGCGCCCCAAAACCCTCTTGGAGAATAGGGTCGCAGGACTCAAGGCTCAGCAGATTGCGTTAACGGAGCTGACGGCTTTGGTCGTTGGTGTGCAACTCCAATCAGATCGATTGGGTTTGGCATCAAACATGAACACGACGACCGCGACGTCATCCCGGCCGGAAACAGCCACCGTCGCTCTCAATGGCAATCCCACTCCCGGCAACTATTCGGTCCGCGTTCTCCAAACCGCCCAAACGGCAACGGCATCCAGCAGCCCTATTGCCAGCTCAACGGAGTCGCTTCCCTCTGGCGAATTCTCCATCCGAACTGGAGGATTCGTGGATTCCTCGGCCTCGCTCGATGACCTCAGGGGAGGATTGGGGGTCTCGAGAGGACGAATCAAGATCACCGATCGCAGCGGCCAAAACCGTGAAGTCGATCTGCGATTCGCGTCATCGATGGAAGACGTTCTTCAAGCTATCAACTCATCCGGACTGCGAGTCTCTGCGCGTTCCAACGGCGACCGCATCGTTCTGAACGATCTCACCGGCCAAACGAATTCCAACCTTATCGTCGAAGATATAGGAGACGGAAGAACGGCCGCTGATTTGGGACTCGGGGGAATCAATGTTGCCAGCAACTCTGCCAGCGGCGAGGACCTGGCTTTTATCACTGCCACAACACGCCTCAGTTCTTTGAGAGATGGACGAGGCCTGAGCTTCGGCTCAACCGATCGGTTAAAAGTAGACCTCAAAGATGGCAGCTCAATCGACATCGGTTTCTCCAATGATAGACCTGCGAGCGTAAGCCAATTCCTCAAGATCGTGAACGAACTCGATCCCAACAAATTGGAAATGCGCATCGCCGCCAATGGAGACGGGTTCGAGATCATCGATAAGACGACTGGTACGGCACAAACGAGAGCATCGGGCGGTGTCGCGAATCAATTAGGATTCACCGATGTCAGTGCGGTAAATGGATCGATTACCGGGGCCAGGGTTCAAGGCTCTCTCCAGGGGCCTTTGCTTTCGTCTCTTCAAGGAGGAAAAGGAATTGGAACTCCAGGCTTGATTGCGATTACGAATCGGAATCAACAAACGACGTCCGTCGACTTGAGCGGGACGACGAGCCTCAGGGAAGTAATCGATCGCATCAACGCCAGCGGTGCAGGTGTCACCGCATCTCTCAATCGATCTAGAACAGGTCTCGTGTTGCAAGATGTAACGGGTGCCACCAATGGCAATCTAGTGATCGCGAATGCGGATAGCAACAACACCGCCACGAAGCTCGGTATCGAAGCGAACACAGCATCGAATTCGATCGACAGCAACTCGCTCAATTTGCAATACATTAGCCAGTCCACACAACTAAGCCAACTCAATCAGGGCCGTGGCGTGAAAGCGGGTGCGTTCACGATGACGAATTCCAACGGACAAACGGCTACCGTCAATATCAACGCGACATCGACGAGAACAATCGGAGATGTCATCACTGCAATCAATCAAACGTCGATCGGAATCACAGCGAAACTGAACAACGAAGGTGACGGGATCCTCATAACCGACACGACATCGGGTGGTGGTAGTTTCACGATAACCGATGATGGCACCGGCACCTCAGCGCGTGAGTTGGGAATTCGAGGCACGGGCAGTACCTCAGGTGACTCGAGTAACAAAGTCATCAATGGTCGACAAACTTTTACCTGGACCAATACCGACACCGAAGACATAGAGGACCTCGTTAAGAAGATCAATGATTCTAACGGTCCTGTGGTTGCTTCGCTTCTGCGATCGAGTGACAATTCGGTTCGGATGGTTTTGACCTCAAAAGCCAGCGGCAGCGCCGGCCGTATCTTTGCCGATGGCTCCGCAATGGGCCTAAACATCAGTTCAACAGGAGTCGCCAGAGATGCCATTGTCTCCGTTGGGGGAACATCCGAGACAGGCGGGATTCTAGTCAGGTCATCGAGCAACTCGATCAACAATGCTGTCGACGGTGTCACGATTACGGCTCTACAAGCCTCCAATACACCGTTCGATGTTACCGTCGCAACGAACAATTCGACTCTCGAACGAAACCTGCAACTGTTTGTGGATCAATACAACAAAGTTCGGGACAAGATTAAGAAAGATACTGCGTTTAATGCAGACACTAGATCAACCGGCATTTTGATCGGCAGCGGAGAAATCCTACGTGTTGAACAAGCGTTAAGTCGACTCGTCACGCAACGTTCCTTTTCAACCGGTCGGATTCAATCCCTGCAGCAACTGGGCGTCAGCTTCAATCAAGAGGGCAATCTCGAATTCGACAGAACGAGACTTGCACAAGCGGTTACTCTCGATGAAGAAGGCGTCAAGAACTTTCTAACCAAAGAAACGACCGGCTTTGGCGCTCGGGCCAAAGTCGTCTTAGATGGATTGGTCGGCGTCAACGGCAGTTCTTTAGTCAACCGAACCAAATCGATTCAGCAGCAAATAGATCTTAACGATCGACGAATTGCTGGAATGAATGTTCGTTTGGCTCGCGAGAAAGAACGATTAGAAAAACAATTCTTCGACCTTGAGAATACGATCGGCAAGATTCGCAATAACAGCTCCAGCCTGAGCAGCATTAATTCGCTGTTTGGATCGACCAATGCGAGATAAAAAATCGTCGCTTCATAAGCTTGCACGTCATGATTATCACGTTATGACGATCACATCATGACCATTAAGGTCGCTGGACCTTCATCGCCAAGTTCTCAACACCTATTAGACTCCATCCACTTAGCGATAACATAAAGAACCCGACGGCGATCGGTAGAACATAAGAATGATACCGATACCAGTAACTCTCTCGATCCGACTCCTCTTCCGCGTGCGATGAGTTGAGCTTCGTCACGACTGTTATCGACTGGTCGCCTCGGAAATCGTTTCGGCTTTTCCTCGCATCCCCTCCACCTACAAACTTAACCTGCCCCGGTATCGCTTGCGCATAATCGAGTTTGCGATTCGATTGTTCCAACTGGGCAGCAACCCAAGCTGTACCAACTACAGAAACCCCCAGGATGAGAAACAACAGAACATAGGGATTGATGGAGACGGTCTTGGTACTCATCGTTGGTGCTTGCTCGCTGATGCCTTGCTACGGGTTGACGGTCCACACCCATAATGCACCCTCTGTACCTAATCCTGAGCGGTTTCTAAGCCGAACCTATTGCAGTCGGATTTCTCAGCGATTCCCCAGTGTTTCCGCCCCTTTTGAACCAGCCGAATTCCCATTCCGAGTCGGTTTCTGTTTCGTCATGTTGCGAGAACACAACACGAACTGTTTCTCTTTCGCCTCATCTCCGTTGTTCGATGAAGACCAAAATCAACATTCCTCTTCACGATTGGACCTCTTAGCTTCGCGAGGCTCATTGTCGCAATCGTTACGATCCCACCAGCTCTGGAAAATTTCAATCGAGAATACCGCCACTCCCTTGGTTCGCTTTGCGGCGCGACGTAGGTTGCATTTGGTTAGGCCCCAGAAAGCTACTTTCACTTGAGATAGTTGTTTATGCACACGGATCTATGCATCAATAGAAAATGCAATGATCTGACTCTTCTTTTGGGGTCGGAATGTTCGCTTTTTTGTCCTGTGTTACCGCAGGCCGAATCGTTTTTACTTTCCAAGTTTGGTGAACAGAGCCACGCAGTCACCTCGGCCATCATGGAAGCCGCCCGAAACGACTGCCCAGCGATTCACGAGGCTGGTGTTGATTGTTACTATGCCATTCCCCTGGAGGAAAAGACTCCTTGCAACTGGTTTGGGATTGGCCAAATACGAAGTGTTCCGCTGACAATTGCCCGCACGTTGATCTCTGTGGCATGGGAAGCGATGCGTCGAGAGGCGACCAACCGCGAACTCAATGAAGCGTTGCACGTAGCCGAAAAAGAAATCAAGTATGTACGCAATACCGCCGGACTCTTGAGAGATCTCAACAACAAACATTCGAAACGAAGCACCCAGGGGAATTACAATTCCCGCCAAGCCATTGATGCTGCGCGAAAATTTCTACACGCGGAATCTGTCGCCGCTTACATCGAAGCTGATGCAGATATCCAAAAAACAACGCTCACATCGACAGTCAGTTCAGCCAGCAAACTCACCATAGAGGACATCGGATTCTTGCTCAAGAAAGTGGGCAAACCCGCCATCGGCGAATCACTAAACCTCAGGAATTTGAGGATCCGAATCAATAAGGTTCGCGTCAAGTCACTCGATGTTGTTCCGATTTCAGAGAGCGAAACTCTCGGCTACCTCGTTGCCGTTAACGCGCAATTACAACCCGAGTATCTGCACGCAAGAACCGAAATCCTTCAAGACATCGGTGACTTTCTAATCGCTGATGGACATACTAACGCTGTCATGATCGAAAGCGAACAACTGGCTCTAGGAATTCTACGATCCATGTCGACCGCTATCGAAGCCCGAGATCCTTATACGCACGGACACAGCGAACGCGTAGCTCAAGTGGGCGTGAAAATCGCTCGCAGATTGGGGCTTCCAGAATCCTCTTGCCAAGAGATCTACTTGGCGGGGACACTGCACGACATTGGAAAGATTGGCATTCCCGATGCTGTGCTTCTTAAGCCGGATCGACTGACTCAAGAGGAGTACAGCGTCATTCAACAACATCCCGAAATCGGCTTTAAGATCATCGATGGCTTGGGCAAACTAAGGTTCGCGTTACCTGGAATCCTCTACCACCACGAACGTTTTGACGGAAAGGGATATCCACACCGACTCAAAGGGGAGGAGATCCCACTCATGGCCCGAATCTTGGCTGTAGCGGATGCTTACGACGCGATGACGAGAAGTCGCGTCTATCGCACCGCCATGAGTCGTGAAGATACCTGCCGAATTCTTAGAGAGGGACGCAACATTCAGTGGGACGCCAAAGCGGTAGATGCGTGCCTAGCATGGATGTCCGAATCGGATATCCGAGATGAGGAACTCCCATTCGACACTTTACCAGCCAGTGTGATTGATTCGCAAACTTCGGCCACGCATCAAACCTATCAACCCGCCTCCATCTGACAAACCATTAAAAAGGGATGGAATGCCCCCGGATTCATCGAAGCTCAGTGCCCAAGATGAGTTCTTCCATCCCTTTTTTTCTTGCTGCTTTGTCGCTGCGTGAACGCAAAACCATCGGCTTAGTGCGGTATCTAGAACTCTCTCGGGACGGCGTTGATTACGTCTTGGGCACCTCGTTTCGTTCTAGAATCCCATCTTTGTTTTTATCTAGCCGGTCGAATGTCTTTTTCAAATTCTCCGGCACTTGGTCTTTTTCCAACTTACCATCCCCGTCCGTATCCAAGAACTCGAACACTTCGCGAGGAGACGAACGCGCCGCTTTTTGTCGAGACAAATCCTTGCCTTTGCCCGTCGCGGAATCTAAAGCTACGGCGATGTGAAAGTAACCGATCATCATCTCTTCATAAGTTTGATCTCCCCATACGACCGTCGCATCGGGGTCGGGGTTATTAAGATTCTTTTCCGAGTTATCAAAGACGGCTTCGCAGTAGACTCGACTCCCCTCTTTCAATACTTTCGGATTCTGCAATCGGTATTCGGTTTGCCAATTGAAATCGTATCGCGGAATGTCCAACACAACCTCCCGTTCACCCGAAGGAGCGATGACCGTATATCGAAACGCCTTCCCACGCAAATGCATGTGTGGACTCATCGACAACAACTGGCAATCGGGCAACTTCTCGGGCAGCAAAGCAGTCGTGCGATAATTCTCAGTTCGAGGCGGAATTCGAAAAGCAGTTTGCACAGCACTGGTGGTTTGAATCTCGTGCGTAATCTTGGTTGGATCTGCATACCAAAAACCAATCTTACTCAGATCCATTTGCTCCGTACCAATCGGAGTGTAGTGAAGTTGAAAGACAAGCTGACTACCAGCAGGAATTCGTTTGGCCATTCCCTCGGGCATAAACTCAACTCGCGTACCGGGAACATAACCTGCGAGAAAGGTTCTCTCGCCATGTAGATCGCGTCCCGATTTATCATTTTTATCTCGAAGAAAAACGAGAACGTGATGAACTACTGCCCGATTGCCCGGGACAATCTGCATACCATTGACCCATACGTCTTTATCGAAACCTGGGTCCGCCAAAAAATATTGATAGCGGACGTCTCCGCTGGCGGGCACCTTAAATGGACGGTCCGCCATCCCAACCACCAAATCGGGGTCACGCGGTAACTGCCACCCCTTTGCCACCTTGATGGGTTCGGGTTCTTCACGTGCGTCGCCTCTCGCTAATCCTTGCGAGACCCATTGGTTAAGAGTGTCGATCTCCTCCTGAGTCATGCGTCGATCGTTGGCAAAATGACCGTGATCGGGACTGGCGTGCCAAGGCGGCATGCGGCCTTCGTTCACGACCTCTAAAATCATATCAGCCCAAGCAGACGCATCGTCATAATTCGACAAATCCATGGGCCCAATTTCGTCTTCGCGATGACAACTGACACAGCGATCTTGAAGTATCCGACTAACCTGCTTGGAGTAAGTGATACGATTGGCGTCGCTGTCGGCATTCGATTCTTCACGCCGCCCTCGACCAATCAAACACCCAGGCGCTGAAACTAACGCTGCCTCCACTTCCCTACCAGCCAACACACTCTCGAGAGCATTCACCAAGTACGATGCGGAAGCTTTATCTTTGGCATAGCCGATTCCGTACTGGTCATCGATCCGTCCTCGATATCGCAACGCTCCGCTCGAATCCAGCACGCAAACCTCAGGAGTCCTCGTTGCACCCAATTCGCTCGCCCAACTCTGATCAGGGTCCTTTAAGAAAGGCATCTTCATGTCAAACTTTTTCGCATGAGCAGCCATCTCCGCTAAACTATCTTGGACATTCGAATCCACCGCGACAAATCGGATGCCGCGCGATTCATATTCTTGAGCCAATTCCACGATCCGCAATGAGTAAAGCTTGGCCAATGGACATTGTGTTCCTAAGAACGCAAACACGACACCTTTCTGATTCTGAAACTCGGAGGTGTCCCATTCTTTGCCGAGAAAATCGGTTAACTTACAGTGCGTAACCTTTTGACCGATCAAACCTTTTGTAACAGAGGCGGGTCGCGAAAGTGAATCGTCACCTCTCAACCACTTGTTCGGCGAATGGCTGCCACTCGATACCGTTACGAAAAAAAACATCGCAGCTAAAGTCGCGTTCCGAAATC
This sequence comes from Pirellula sp., assembly GCA_025459355.1. Lineage (GTDB taxonomy): Bacteria > Planctomycetota > Planctomycetia > Pirellulales > Pirellulaceae > JBKCUI01. The sequence continues at coordinate 17,530 of JALOQS010000023.1, read as the reverse complement.
GAAAACTCATTCGATGTATCCCTCTGCTCGTGGATCGGTTGATTCCGCTATGTCGAAAGACGTGCGTCCCTAATTGAGAATAACGACTCCGCTACCGAGTATCAACGTCGCTAAGGTGAAGATTTCTTAGCTAATTCGGAGGGCAATGCTAAATCTTTGAGCACGTAGAGTAGCGATTTTGTCGTATCGGTATCGGGATTCCCTAGCTCCGCGTTGATTCGGCTATGGCTGGTGTTGTGAGCCGCCAAGCAAGTTACCCCCGCGCCAGCATCCTGCAATGCATTTCGAAATCGAAATGCTTGCGCTGTTACGTCGGGATGGTCCACTACGTAAAAAATCAAAAAGTGAGGTGTTGGCCGGCCCTTTAAGACGTGAGTTACAGGGGAAAACCGAAGATGTTTCTCCGGAGTATTACCGAATTTCACGCGATGCCCGAAATCAGGCAGTGGGAGCCCGTGTAGCTTCTGCCGAATCTCCGCTGTATCGATCATCGCGGGGATATCATAAGTATCTCCATCGATTGGCACACACAGCTTAATGGACGACAGCGGCACGGACTGACTTTCGAGATAACTGTAATCCGTGCATAACAAAGCAGCTAATTGGGCACCCGCCGAATGCCCCATTATGAGCAGTCGATCCGGATCTCCTCCATACTGCGCAATGTTCTTATGAACCCAACCAATGGACTCTGCGACATCATTCACAATCGCTTCCATCTCAACCTCTGGCAACAACCGATAATTGACCGACACAAAAAGATACCCGAGCCCATTAAAAAACTCTGGCTTGATGTGCACCTCGGATTTGTCACCAACCTGCCATCCACCTCCATGGATCCAAACCACAACCGGGACATCTTTAGCGCGGAGCGGAATGTACAAATCGAGCTTCTTGTGTTTATGGCCATCAGCCGAATAGGAGAGATCCCGTTTTATCTCGTGCCCAAAACTGCTCGGATTGCCCCAAAGGAAAAGCCCCAATACTAACAACGGTATAACTAAAAAACGTGCCATGTTTTGAATCCTGTGGAAGAGGTCACAGCCCCATGTTGATGTTGCTTAACCCAGATTCTATTGGATTCACGTCCGAATTGGACTTCCCCTTATCGTTACCAACTTAAAATTTGGTTATCTTCTGACGAAGGCTCAGAATTTACCGAGTAGAATTTACCAGCGTCATTCTCCTCAACGTCCCCCCTCAACCCACGACCGCAGCCCACCACCGAAATGATAGCGACCAACAACGCAACCACTCCAAAGATTCAAGCCCGAGAGAACACTCCATCGCGACGGCAGTGGCTGGTTATGTTTACGCTTGCGCTGGCCTTTAGTCCGCCGAGCATACGGCTTGGCCGCAGCCTGCTGGGTATGCCTCCTACAGCATCCCAATGCAATTGCGGTGTTCTATGCAAACCTACCCATTAACTCACTCCTTTTGGCCCCCAATTCCAATGATGACCGCTATGAGTTGCTTTAAACTGACCTGCATGGCTCTTTCTTTTGTTGCATCTAGCTTTGTTTTTTGCTTAGAAACATCTCAATCACAATCCTTTGAAAAAATCTCGGAACAGTTCATCTACGAAACTGCGCCGTTCCCAAGTTGCCACGCATCGACGATTGTCCAATGCGCAGATGGCACCATTGCCTCGGCATGGTTTGGCGGAACGGACGAGAAAGCTGACGATGTCGGAATTTGGTTCTCCCGATTTGATAAAGGTACCTGGAGCACACCGATCGAAGTCGCCAACGGTATCCAATTCCAGTGGAGCTCACTCGATCATTCCGCGACCGATGTGAAACGCTTTCCCACTTGGAATCCCGTTTTGTTCCAACCCAAAACAGGACCACTTCTCCTGTTCTACAAATGTGGTCCTAGCCCTCAATCATGGTGGGGAATGATTATGGAGTCTCATGACAGTGGCCTCACATGGACCAAACCATCTCGGCTTCCCGATGGAATTCTCGGCCCTATCAAAAACAAGCCGGTCGAACTCCCCGACGGAACGATTCTTTGCCCGACTAGCAACGAAACCGATGATACGGATGAATGGACGGTGCACATGGAATGGACCAATGATCTTGGCAAAACCTGGACTCGAACCAAACCCCTAAACGATCCTAAAAAATTCGGTGCGATCCAGCCAAGTATCTTGTTTCTTGGCAACGAACGACTGCTGGCTTTAGGCCGCTCCCGACAAGGGAAAATCTTCCAAATCGAATCTAACAACCTGGGAAAAACCTGGAGCGAAATGAGCCTCATCGACTTGCCCAACCCCAACTCCGGTACCGACGCTATTACGCTTAAAGATGGTCGACATTTACTCATCTACAACCACGTTACGAAACAGTCAGCCGAATGGGGCGGTCGACGATCACCATTAAATCTAGCCGTTTCGAGTGACGCCAAGTCCTGGACGCCGGTCATGGAACTAGAGAACGAACCAAAGATGGAGTTTAGCTACCCCGCTATCATCCAAGCCAGCGATGGTCGCGTTCACATAACCTACACGTGGAAGCGTCTTAAGATTAAACATGTGATCCTGGATCTGAAGACAATCGCTCCTTGATCCGTTCGACTAGCGAGCCCAAACTTGCGTCGGCTGCCACGAACACCTCAGTGCACCCGAGCCCTCGCAAAGCCTCAGCAATCGACTCTGACAAACAGTACCAAGATTGCCTCGCGGCCGCTTTTCCCATGAGACGAACCGCCTGGACTGCGATGTTTTGACTGGTGACCAAGATCCCTTGATATTCACCATTCGCTAAATCCTCTAATCGCGACTCAGGCCACCGGTCAACCGGTTGCTGAATATAAGCATCCACGCTTTCCACCAATGCATCCGCTGCCACCAACGCTTCCAATCCCGCCTGCTTGCCCGTTGCAGTTCTCACGAATAGGTATCTCTTTCCCCGGCACTCGGGCAACATCAAGGACAGGAGAGGCTCTATCCCAGCAGTCGGAGGCGTGCAATCACTGGCGAGCCCCCATCGCTTTAAACTTAATGCAGTAGATTCTCCTACCGATGCGATGCGACTGGACTGAAACGCACGTGCATCGAGCCCTCTGTCCCACATCCGTTGCAAAAAACGATCAACACCTTGCGGGCTGGCGAAAACAACCCAATCGAAACCATGCAGTTTATCGATCGCTTCATCGATTTGAGTCCAAGTTTCCGGGGACGCGATCTTCATAGCGGGCTCTAAGATGGCCGATCCTCCCTCTTCGCGTATGAGCGATTCCAACTTCGTAGCGGTTGACTCAGAACTCGCAATCAAAAATCGCTTACCCGACAACGGCCTTTGCGCGAACCAATCCATATTCAACGGAGCACCTGCGACCTCACCAACAATAGCAATAACGGGAGGGCGAAACCCTCGGAGTTGACTCAATGTCTGAGCAACAGTCCCCAACGTGCATCTTACCGTTTGTTGATCGTGCCACGACACCCGTCTCACCAAAGCGACCGGAGTGGAGCTGGGTCTTCCATACTGAACCAACATCTGACTCCAAACGCTGGCCGTCGTCATGCCCATGTAGATCACCAATGTTCCGGGGAAACTAGCTATCGAAGACCAGTTAGGTGTGTCTTCTGGCAAAACATCTCCATCTACAACTTGAAGCTGACCGGTCACCAATGCCACTGACGAAGCCCAATCTCGGTGAGTTAACGGGATTCCCGTATACGCACTCACAGCCAACGCAGCCGTTATCCCAGGAACCACTTCAAAGGGAATCCCTTCGGCGACTAACCGTTCGATCTCTTCGGCCGTGCGTGCAAAGACGGTTGTGTCACCACCCTTGAGCCGCACAACTCGCTTCCCCTCCCATGCGTACCGAACGGTTTCGTCGTCGATCTCCTTCTGGCTCCACATTCCACCATGCCCATGCTTACCAACACACAACAGCGTGGCCATAGGATTGGCATGTCGCAGAATCCTCGGATTAATCAAACCGTCATAAAGAACGATATCCGCCTGCGCGAGGATCTCAATGCCGCGCCATGTGATCAGTCCTTCGTCTCCCGGACCTGCGCCGACCAAGTAAACCTTTCCCGATGCTTTCACCAATGTCATGTCGTCGCTCGGTTTCCAATAACCAAAGACCGCCTGTCCAAGAAAAATTTCGCCTCGGGCAGGGTCATGTGCAATTGCTTCATGTCCCCCGGAATAATAGCTCCACATGCTAAGATATACTCAAGGTCACGACAGTTCTCGAGCTCATTCCAAAAGTTCGCTGGCACATTGGCCCCTTGAACATCGAGAATCGCAAGATGTTTCAATTGCTGCAGCGATGGAATAATCTCTTCTGGGATGGAAATTGATCGCATAACGACAATTTGAATCTTGCGTAAATCACCCGCGAGAATCGTAATGGGCTCTTTTCTTTTGCATTGCATCAAATCCTCGGCACTAACAATCCAAACATTGCCTCGCTCGCAGGGAGAACAGTAGATCTCCGTGCCTGCCGCCACGATACTAAGCCGCTCAGGGGTGCTCTCTCGATACCAAACCAAACCGACCGCTAACGTCACAAAACAACCCAACATCAAGTATCGCGCAGCATTAAGTATCGCAAATGCTGTTTGATCTAATCGGTTTAAAGCGGGATTCAATGACGCGATCACAAATAGCGTTGTCGCAACCAACACGGCCCACGTAACCCACTTGAGATGCTTCCGCGTGACTTCAATTCGATTGGTTTTCATACCGCAACCATGTCACCTCTCTGTTAGTAGCCCTACGGGTATTCCTAAAGATGCCATGACGCATTCCGCTGCCTTGGATCCAGATCGCAACGCACCTTCCATCGTCGCTGGCCAATCGGTCTTCGTCCAGTCACCAGCAACAAATAACCCATGCTCACCAAATTGGTCAGCCGTCCATCTGCGAGGCCCCGCATCTGGGCTAATCGAAAACACAGCTTGCGGGTCGGTTACTATTCTACCTCGAATAAGCTTCGCTTGAGCACTCGCGGGGTACGCAACTCGCAATTCCTCGACAACTCGTTCAAGCGTTTTATCGGGATCTTCACTTCTCAATTCATGCGATGCGCTGACGACAATTTGGTAATACGCACCCGCCTCCCCGTCGACCGATTGGTCTCGGATTCCAGGAAATATCCACTGGCAAAGCCCCTGAACAAAAATGGCGTGCGGCTCCCCTAACCACGGCCGATCCCACCAAGTATGTATCCCGGTGATGGGGGATGATTGCATCGATTCCGGTGACCATTCTGCTCGACAAAACTCGGGCAATAGCTTGCTGACCTGATGCCACGGCACAGCTATCAAAACGGCATCGTATCCGGAAAATGATTTCTCGTTCGAATACAATCCCCACTTGCGATCGCTCATTTGCTCCAGCTTAGTCACTAATGTTTGGTCATAGACCTTCACATTGCGATTCCCCAACGCATCACGAACAACTCGGTTACTTAGCTCGGACAATGGTTTCGAAGGTACCAGCAGATGATAAGCATCACGACGCCGCGCGAAGCCGTCGACCAATACCTTTCGCATGGCACCCAAGGTCACTTTAGGAAGCTTCTCGCCGAGCGCACTTACCAAAATGGTCTCCCAAAACCTTTCCAAACATCGCTCGGTCTGCCAATGCGCCCTGAGCCAATCGATGGCGAGCTGGCTGTCATGAATTGGCTCGGGCCGAATCTTTGTCAAAGAATTTAAACATACGGCCACGCGAACGCGATCAGGCCAAGTTAAGCCAGGCCATTTGAAAATCAAACTCGCTAAGTGAAAGGGAGCCGGAAGGGGCAACGATCGAATGGCTATCTTCCTCCCCTGATCGCCGACGAAATGCAACGTGCTTTGAGATTCCCATAACCCCTGCTGCCCAGTATCCGATATCCAACGTTTCAACTCCTCGCAACAATTCATGCCAACATGCTGACAATAATCGACCCATGTATTGGCATGACGATCATAAAAGGAACCAACTCGCCCCCCTAGCCGACTTTTCCCCTCAAACAATTCGACTTCGACACCATGCCTCGCCAAATGCATCGCAGCATTGCAACCCGCTAAACCACCTCCCACAATTGCCACCTTGGGCATTGCATGTTTTGGGTCAGAACCCGGTTTCGCGGCGTGCAGCGTTGGGGCGTGCGGCGTTGGGGCGTTAGATGCCCTCTGCTCCCCCGCTTCCACTGGTCGATAAAACGGGGTTAGGAAATGAGTTGTAGCCAATTTGAGTTTATGGAACTTAGGCAAAGTCGCGCGCTCGGAAAAGACTCTCGCGGGGTTCGAATCTATCGACTGTAGAATCCCAAAATAGGTCTTCCACATCAACGAGAACATTCGCTTACCTTCTAGGCACAAATAAGGGGTTAGCTTGGATCCCAAATCGAAATGTCCTTTGGCTCGCTCCAAAACAACCTTCAAAACATCGGTATGCGATTTGGTCTTGGCAACATCCTGCGATAACAATGATGTCATCCACTCATCACGCGTTAGCCCGAATCTAGCCAAATCCTGGCTCGGAATATAGCAACGACCGCGACCGGCATCCTCGACAACATCTCTCAAGATATTTGTCAATTGAAACGCAACTCCACATGCCTCGGCATAAACCTTTGCTTCACATGGTAGCTCCTGATACGATTGCGGGAGCCAAATGGCCAAACACCCCAGTCCAACACTGGAGGCAACTCGTTGGCAATAAAGCTTGAGCTCGCCCCAAGTTTGTATCTGAGAAGTCGGATCCAAATCGAATTCGATTCCGTCAATCATGTCGTGCAAAACCGATAGCGGCATTGCAAATTGTTGCACCGAATCTTTCAACGCCAAGCGAATTGGCGCCAGGGCTTTGATGTTTTGCGAAGACTCTTCGTCGACAAGAGAATCGACCCAGCGACGCCAACACATCGCGTCCCATTCCCCTCCAGAATCTCCCCCTACGGGACCTGATGAAACGGACGGTTCTCCGTCGGACGAATCGTCTGCTATCCGAGCAAATGCGTATAGCGCATCCATAGCCCTACGCCGGCGCCCCGAAAGAAGATGGAACGCAACATAGAAATTGGAATGACTTTCCTTTGCTATTCTTCGGCAATAATCATACGAGTGATTTAACGCATTCATAAACAAGACTTTTTTGACTGCGTCTCATGGAACAAAAGAACGTGGCGAGAACCACGCACGGAATATCAACTTCAACTTCGCAACCTTGGAAACCTCAATCGATTTTGTCCATGAATCGTAGTCGTTACGCTCCAACTCGTCCAATAGATAAAGCCCACCTCGAACAAACAATTGCAGATCTCGCGCCAACCAGAGGGGGACCAAAGTAACCAAAGGCAAACCATCTCGCAACATGCCCCTCGCCAACGTAGCCCACTCCGAGAGGGCTCGACGTAGCCGACTTTGCTCACCCCCGCTCAGAATGGACGACTCGCACAGCTCGTGCTTGTCCCAATAGGTCTTGGGCAAATAGATTCGCCCTCGTGTTGCATCTCGTCGAACGTCTTGGCAGAAATTTGCGATTTGCAACCCAGAACAAATCGAGTCGCTTAGGGGAGTCGTTTGGTTGTTGTGCTCACCAACCATGTAGAGAAGTATGCGTCCCACCGGATTGGCACTTCCGCTGCAATAACGCAAAATCTCCTGATCGGTCTCGTAACGAAATTTCACTTGATCATCACAGAACGCATCAATCAGTTTTTCGAACGGCTCGATCGGTATTTGAAACTGCTGAATCGTATTCTGCAGTGAGACAAACACGGGGTGCCGGCAATCTCCTGCGTAACATCGCTGCAGCGATTCTCGCCACCAATTCAGCAACCCCATGGACTCTTCCGTCGAACCGATTTCGTCCGCTAAATCATCAGCCCATCGGCAAAAGGAGTAAACGTTGGCCAAATGCTGCCGATACCCCGAGGGAACTAATCGACTCGCGACAGAAAAATTCTCGTAGTGTTTTTTTGTCAGACGGCGACAATAATCTTGGGCTGCAGCTAGCCCAATAGCCTCGGTCATCTCGGGTCCAAAGCGGTGGAGATCCGCAAGAACACACGTTTCCCCCTGTCGTTTCCAGTTTTTTGACGGTTTTTCGAGGGACACTAACGTTGGAATCTAGCGAGTGATTGGAGCTTGGGCTGGGGATGACATCCGGCTATCATGCCATATATTCCCAAGAGTATAGCAATTTCGTCAACCAACGCTTATCCCGATACTATGAAGATCATTTTGGCTGCCCCACGGGGTTTTTGTGCTGGGGTCAACATGGCCGTTAAAAGCCTGGAACTCGCCCTGGAGTACTTCGGTCCGCCGATCTACGTTTATCATGAAATCGTCCACAATCAGCATGTGGTCAAAACGTTTCAATCCCAAGGTGCGGTGTTCGTCGAAGAATTGACCGATATCCCAGAGGATTCCACCGTTCTCTTCTCTGCCCACGGTGTCTCGCCCGCTATCCGATCGCTCGCAAAAGAACGACGCCTCAACGCTATCGATGCGACTTGCCCGCTCGTCACAAAAGTCCATTTGGAAGCGATCAAATTTGCCAAGGAACACTACACGATAATCCTGATCGGTCACGAAGGACACGATGAGGTTATCGGTACTATGGGGGAAGCTCCCGAAGCTATCATCCTCGTTGAAACGATCGATGATGTTGACCAACTGCAGTTTGAACCAAGCCGTAAACTCGCTTACCTCACCCAAACCACTCTCAGTGTCGACGACGCAAACAAGATTATAAATCGACTCAAAGAAAGATTCTCCTGGATCGTCGGCCCCGCTAAAGAAGACATCTGCTACGCGACCCAAAATCGCCAAGAAGCGGTCCGTATCCTAGGCACGCAAGCCGACGTGGTCGTGGTCCTGGGCAGCCAAAATAGCAGCAACTCTCAAAGACTTCGAGAGCTTGCACAGGAAAAAGGAAAACGGGCCATCCTGATCGATGGACCATCAGAACTCAACGCTGATTTCTTCCTCGGCGCAGATACGGTCTTGATCACAGCCGGTGCTAGTGCACCCGAAGAAGTGGTCCAAAGCACCGTAGCATGGCTGCAACAAACGTTTGACGCCACCGTCGAAGAAATGGCAACCCAAAAAGAAGATGTCTACTTCCCGCTCCCGAGAGCACTCCGAACACTCGGTTCCGCTCCATCATGACCCCAGACGATGTTTTGCCCCTAAACAATGTCAGGCCCCCAAACAGTGCCAAGCCCCCCGACAATGATGACGACTCGACCAAATCTCGAACCATCGAGATAGATCCTGCTAGTTGCCATCCACTGTACTCGCGGTCGATTTGCATCCAGTGCACCAATCACCGAACCATCGTATCGGGCACAGGCTCAGTGTTTATGCTCTGTCAATCGAAAGCAATCTCGAGCGGTTGGCCCAAATATCCGCCACAACCACTCTTTCGCTGCCCTCATTTTGAAAACGCGTCCACCGCTGACCGCCCCAAATCGGGGTAATCGGTAAAGAATCCATCCACCTGGAGAGTCTCCACAAGAACCCGATGTGTCTCATCCAAGGAACTTGACCACTTGGGTTGCACTCGAAGCCGTACGGTGTACGGATGCACCTTTAAACCAAGCCGTTTTGCATTTTCCACAAATCCCGTCGATTCAATCCCGGCTCCCGCCTCTTTCTTGGCAAGCAGATTTGTCGACGGGCCTACTCCGTAAGCGTACCTCGCAATGCCCTCGAGGTTCCCCTCAAATCGATCTCCCATCAATTGAATCAATTTGTACGGACACCCCTGTTCGTGCAATCGGACCAACTCGTTGGGCTCAAAACACTGAATCAAACAGGATTCGGGATCTTGAGATACTTCAAGCTTTTGCAAGACCTTGCACAGCTCCTCTCCCATGCTTAGCCCAAACTCCTTCTCGTGAAAAGCGGCCCCTTTTAGCTCGATGTACAAACCGGTCTTGCGCTGAAAAGAACGATCTAGCTGACGCAGAAACAAGATCTCATCGTCGAGCCTCATCATGCGCTGGCCGCAACCGCCCAAATCCTCGGAACCTCGCGAACGCAACTCCAGCCGCTCAAGCTCGTCCCACGTGAAATCGGCAACGTAGTACTTACCATCCGCCCGTGCTCGATCTGAAAAAATCTCTTGAACATTTGTGGTCGCATTCAAAGTCAAATCATGAGACACCACAAAGACCTTATCTTTGCTCAACACGACATCTTGCTCGATGTAGTCGGCTCGCTGAGCATGCGCGAGAGCCTTGGCTCCTTCGGAATGCTCCACACAATAACCGCTTGCTCCCCGATGCGCAATCACTTTGGTTTGCCCATAAACGACCGAGCTCCCTGGGCTCGCGTATGCTACCCAGAACACGGCCGCCGATAGCAACCGCATCGCATTTACGTTCGCTTTTGACTCAAATGGAAAGAATCGCATCCGCCCCTCGCTAATTTCAACGCTTCCAGAATGAAAACGGTCAGGTCGGAACGTCCCCGTGCGCCTCGTTCTTTTCATAGACGATGACACCAGCGAACTCCCTACCACACTCGACCTTACGACGCCGTATTGTGTGCACTCTCTCGCCATCTTCGATTAGGATTCGAAGTGAATTTTGTTAAATTCGCATGTTCTCTGCCACTTAAATACAAGGAATTATCCCCACTCGCACTTTGCAAACACGTTGCATTTGCATATCATGCTCAATCGAAAACACATGAGAAAGAATTCGTAAATAAGTGATTGGGGAACCTACAAAATGATTCGACTGTTCGGCTTGTTGGCACTGGTTTTGTCGCTGAGCGGATGCCAACGCAACTCCTCTGTAGAAGTCGGTGGTACGCCGGGCTTACTGCGATTGGGAGATGCCCCACTGGCCGATTTTCAGATCAAAGTCTTTGGCCAGACTGACGGGACGCTCGTGGGAACGGGGACAACCAATTGGGAAGGTCGATTTAAGCTCGTCAATCCGGATGGAAAGGCTCCCTGCTGGCTTCCCTCTGGAGATTTCGTGTGCGAGCTAGAATCCTTTGGAACAGAGGCTCCCAAACTGAGTCCATCTTACCGCGACAAGGCGAAATCACCCCTCAAGATCAAATGGACCGATAGCCAGCAACAAATGGAGCTGCAGATTCCAGACAAGTGAATCGAGATTGCAGCGTGAGCCCTGTGGAATGAGGAGCGTGAGCCCTGCGGGATGAGTATAGCGGCACTAGCGGCACTAGCGGTGCATGCGTTGCATGATCTGGCATCTACGCTTTCGCAGCCGCACCGTAGGTGTTCAGAAACATCGTCACGATGGACTCAACGATTTTTTGTCGCTGCGCTTCATTTGGGTTCGGCGCGTTAAGCATCAATTGCGGCCAAACACAAAATCCTTCCAACATGGCGATCAACTGCTTGGCTCCCAAGGCAATATCAAAACTCACCAATCTCTCGTCCGCTTGGGCCGATACGATCCAATGCGACAGCCGCAACTCAAAGATCTTGCCATTTCCAAACATCTCATGCCCGAGTTGTGGTGAGCGGATAAAACGCGAAACAAGAATACGAGCCAAAGCACGGGATTCACTTTGGCAATGAAACTCGATCACACCATGACAAAAACGAGTCAGTTGCGGGGCCAGCGACTCGTCACCCTTGTAAACGAGCGGCACGGCCAGCGTAGCGTTCTCTTTCAGCTTGTTTACGATCGCCATGAAAAGCGTATCTTTGCTGGAAAAATGGTTGTACACCGTCCGCTTAGAGACATTCGCCTGACTGGCAATGGCATCCATGCTGGCGTTGTCAAAACCATTTTCACTGAAACAGGTGATAGCGGCATCGAGGATATCCGCGCGTTTTCGATCGGTCAGTTTATCAATCCCCGCAACTGCTAAAGAAGCGGTGCTCTGCTCTGCACTACTCATGTCAAATCCGCATAAAAAATCGCCTACTTGGCGAACTAATTCAGGACAAATAATAGCTTAATTTTGATGATGTTGAGAGTACAGAAAAGCCCCCTCGCAATCAAACCCAACAACTATCACGCGTCTGGCAGACCAATTTATAAAACATGAGTTCGTCCGAAACAGGCAAAAGCCGCATGATAACAAGAGGATTGAAACGAAAAATGTCCTCCAAAAGACCTTTTCGCAACCATAAACCCGACGTAACCCCATCAAGCCGCCCGCTTCACGGCTGGGATAGAAAGACCAAAAAGACCGAAAATCTCCTTCTGGCTGAGCCCCATGCTACGAGGTACGCCTGCCTCAGCGAACAACGACTGAAATAATTCTCGTTTTTCTTCCAGGACGTTGTGTATGCGTTCCTCGATCGTTTCCGTTGACATCATACGAGTCACGGTCACGGCTTGTTTGACTCCCAATCGATGAGCGCGATTGATCGCTTGGTCCTCGACCGCCGGATTCCACCAGCGATCAAACAGAAACACATAGTGACAGAACTGCAGATTGAGACCGACGGCGCCAGCGCCATAACTCATCAAGATGATTTTCGTCTTAGGATCATTTTTGAATTGATCGATCACTCCATCCCGCTTGCTCGATGGGATACGGCCACTGTATTGCAGAGGGTTGTACTTAGCCAATCGCTCTCCAAGAATATCGAGCGTCTCCACCCACTGACTAAACACGATTGCCTTTTGCCCACTCGCTGCGATCTCTTCCAAATCGGCTTCGAGTCGTTCGTACTTGGCGCTAGCCCCTGTTAGAGGATCGAAATTGCAGATCTGCTTTAGACGTAGAACCAACTCAAAGACATGCTGAATCGTAACCGATTCCCCCAGATCGTTTAGCTGAACGACCCCTTCCTCTTCCGCTGCCTTGTAACTCAGCCTCTGTTCGGGTGTCAAATCGAGATCTGCGGCGCGAAATAGCTTAGGTGGCATATCGGTTAGAACTTTATCTTTCGTTCGTCGCAATACGTAGTCGCGGGTTGCTTTTCCAAGCGACTTTAGATGCATATCATCGTTCAGATATCCGGGGGACAAAAATTCAAAGATGCTAACCAGATCTTCTGTCGAATTCTCAATCGGTGTACCAGTCAGCGCCCAAGAACGCTTTCGCGGTATCGATCGAACAATCTCGCTCGTCGTGCTATTGCGATTTTTAATCCGCTGAGCTTCATCGAGAACAACCAAATCGAAATCCAGGTTTCCATTGTCGATTTGCTCGCGATCACGCATCATCAATTCGTAATTGGCAATTTTGACGGGAGCTTGCGGATTACTCCAAATGAATTGTCGTCGGTGAGCATCCCCCTCGATAACCGCCACCGGGATTTCGGGTGCCCACTGTCGAAACTCGCGCACCCAATTCGTAACCAGCGGCTTGGGACAAATGAGCAGGACATCAGACAATTCGTTGGACAGCAGAAGCATGCGAATTGTCGTAATGGCTTGCATGGTTTTACCGAGCCCCATTTCATCGGCCAGTACAGCCGCTGCGCGAGGAAACAGGAACGCAATCCCCTCCATTTGATAAGGGAATGGTTGGAACGGAAAAGTCAACTCGGCCGACTGAACAATCGTTTCCAATGGCGGCTGCAGAACATAGTACAAACGATCCTCCAAACTCACCAAATCGCCTGGTGGTCGGAGCCTTGTCAATTTCGGAGTCTGCTTCGGCGCATCTTTTTGCTCATCACTCTCGGCGATTCTCGGTGATTTAGCCAATGCGTCAGGTTGGTTGGATTTTGGCTGAGGTTCTACTTTTTTTACCCAATGTGGCGACTCCGGAAAAGAAAACCCGATCGTTTTGGGAAGCGGCTGTCCTAATGCGACCGTGAGTACTTTCGATTCAGGCCACGACTGCCAGTTTGGCAAGGGTTGAAAACACGCATCGACAGAGAACTCGGTCAGTATCGATTCTGCATACAGGGACGAAGGAAAGTCAATTGAGACTGACTCCTCGTACCAGCTCGCCCCGAATTCAATTTTTGGCAGATCTGGCTGGAGCATACGAATTCTCGCTAAGCGGCCTTGGTGGCTGGATGCGCTTCCATCAGCGCACCTTCGATACGGCCAAAGGGCTCGACAATGTCGATCGATAGCGACCCGAGAAACGATTCCAGCTGCTTGGAATCGCTCGCAAACTCGTGCATGGTCAAAAGCTTATACCCCTCGACACTCAATCGATGCCAAGCCTCATGCGAAGGTTGCGGATAGGTCAAAGTCGCCTCGTTCTTGGACCAGCTGGAATCGATGGCTGCGATGGGGGAGTCAACCAAGTGTCGGACGGAGAGTGCCGCCAGGGTGTCGGTGAGGACTATTTGGGGCCTTGCCTTGGCCTTGGCTAGCAGAGCCCGCCCAATTTGCTCCCCTGCCACAAACTCATCCAGCGTCGCGCCGTACAGGAGTTGCTGTGCCTTGGTCGGCATTACAGGCAATGTACAGTGAAACTCCACAGGCCTCGCTAGACCGTTAAGCACGAGCAGCCCCCCAACGAATCCGAGCGAAGCATGCTTACGGACTGTTAGGAAACCGATCTGAATCTGCTGTTTCTGCTGTGAATCCATTCGAAGTGCAATTCTAGGGTGGAGGCTCAGTCCCGCGCAGGGAGATAGACTCGGGCATGATTCCTTCGACCGGCCGCCCTGTGTTTTTTCAATTCGATCGAACTTCTCCGAACAACAGGAGAAACTGACAAAGAACTCCTAACCGTCAAACTCAACAATTACCAGGCAAAATGCTCGACGATCTATGGTCAGCATAGCTATACTGGGGACATCCCTCGCAGGTCCGGTGGCCTGCGAATGGCTTAAAACATGTTCTGCATGAGTTCGCATCCGAAAGCTGTTGGAAAATCATGGCAAACGATCAAACCCCATTCGTACCCGTCTTTAGCATCGATGTTTCGGCAACCGATTCGCCAAATGCTAGCACTCCGCAGCCAAATCCAAAGGCTAACGACATTGGCGGGGCACTGATTCATCTCACACGCCAATTGATCGAGATGCAAAGTCGGCAAAACATCCTGCTGGAACAGTTGCTGCAAGTGAACAAACAGGTTCTACAATCTAGCAATCAAGCCAACGCGCAGCGACAAAACGAACTTTCGCAATGGCGAAGCAATCACCCCCATTTAGTACGTTCTTGCAAGTCAGCTTTAGAATCGCTGTCAGCTGTTCAAATCGATTTCCTGCAGCAGCTTGCCGACGAAATTGAAGAGCAGAAAGAATCTCTCGCAGAGAGCGAGTACGCCTTCAACGATTTCCTTGATCGATATGGGCCTCGAATGGCTCATTTAAATGGAATTCTACAGGTTTTGGGGCATCTCGGCGGTTGATATCGAGTATTGACCGTCCGCGTTTGAGAAACCATCTATCCCTAGTATTTCTGCCGTCGTATTGCACGTTAGGTTAGCGTTACGAGAGCGGTTCTTTTGGCGCATGCAACACCTCGTGCATTGACATGAAAACATCTTGTGCCGGCACGTAACTTCTTCGGCGCAGCCATCTGTAATGCGATTTAAAGTCAGATCGCACAGTGCATTTTTGCGATGGCTTAGTGCGTGATTCCACGAGCGGAAGAGAGTCTAGGGGGGCGCTCGCGTGGCATTCTGGCGTTTTCTCTGTTTTGACACCGGATTTCAGCGGAAACCGGTTTTGCAATGGGTTTTGCTATCGCATGCTACTGTGCTAGCAAATCGTCCACCCACTAAATGTTGAGCATCGGTTGCCAAACACCCCATGTTTTTTCTATACATTGCCCCTCTTCCGCCGCCGGTTCCAAACGGCGGAATCTTTTACCCATCTTTTCCAAACTCAACTAAAAAGGATTAGCAGCGAGGAACGCAAGGAAGCCGTTGAGGTGCTGCCACTCACTTCTCTGGCGATATCGGTATGCGATCAAGATGGATTCTTGACCTCTCCCGCGACACCGTTCATTGCAACGTACTGAACAAGCGAGCTTGTTTAGTTTTCACGTGGTCTGACCCAGTTCTACATTTGCTTCATTTTTTTCAGGAGGATCCTACAGAATGATGAAACGACCCCTCATCGGTTTGAATTGCGATTATCGTGGCCAGAATCAAGGCACACCTGCTTACTGTTATTTAGCGGCAGGCTACTTTGAGTCCATCGCCAATGCGGGAGGGATTCCCGTGCTGGTTCCGCCCGTTGAAGACCACGATAGCCTCAATCAAATCCTCGATACGTTAGATGGGTTTGTTTTAGTGGGCGGTGGCGACTTAGACCCACGAAACGACGGATACATGCTCCACAGCTCGGTTCGCCCGATGGAACCTAGGCGAGAACAATTCGATCGTCGGCTCGCACAAGAAATCGCGAATCGACGCATGAGTCTCATGGCCATCGGCGTGGGGCTTCAACTGATCAACATCGTCGAGGGTGGCAATCTCTTTTATCACATTCCGATTGATCTTCCTCATGCGCTTCCTCACCGAGACCCCCACGATCCGAACCATCGACATTCCTTGGTCGTTGAGCCAAATTCGATTCTAGGCAGAGTGTATGGCGAAGGAGAAATTCGCGTTACAAGTCGGCATCATATGGCGATTGACCGATTGGCCGAATCATTCCGCGTCACAGCCAGGTGTCAAGACGGAGTGATTGAGGGAATTGAGAGTCGTGACCCCAGTTGGCTGGTAGTTGGGTGCCAATTTCACCCTGAATCTACGGCTGCCAGTGCATTAGACATTCGGATCTTCGAAGAGTTCGTCGAAGGCACGATGGCCAGAGCGGACCAATTGCAACTAGCCGCGGCTTAGGTTGGAATCCCGCGGAACGTTCGAAATAACTTCGAGTGCATCATAAGGAAGAATCCAGGAATGATCCAGTTCCCATTCGACCGAGTGGTGCAGGGCACGGACGCCCCGTTTCGTTTGTTTTTGGTCGACCGCAAAAAATCAATGGTCTCGAAACAGAGCGAGCCAGACCGAATTCGATCTGGCTCGCCATGGGGGGGAAGGGGAATTGACACGGGTGACCGCAGAACCAGTTCCCCGTGTCGGTGAAACCTAGTTTTTTCCCGATCGCCGAACAAGAAAAAAGTTTGTTGCTAGGCATTCTTGCCCCTTCGGTCCATTAACCTGTAGCGATTCTACCAATCCTAACGCCTCCCAAGGTGCCAGCCAATGCATACTAACCGCCTCTAATGGTCCCTCCTATTTGGTGCCATCCACTGTTTGTTGACACTCCTTTTTTTTTTCGGTATCATGTTCCCAAATCCATACTTCTAAAGGAGCAAAAACATGGTCCGACCCAAACGTTCCGAACAGTTCAGGCATGATGAGATAGCTATAGTCCACTGTGTGCAGCGATGCGTCCGGAGAGCGTTCCTTGCCGGAGACGACGATGTCTCGGGCATTGATTACTCCTATCGACGTGAATGGATCCGACGCCGATTCGAAGCGCTCGCTTCTGTCTTCTCTATCGATGTTCTTAACTACGCGATTCTTTCCAATCACGTTCACGTCATCCTTAGAAGTCGCCCCGATGTCCTAGCGAATCTCTCCGACCAAGAAGTTGCTATTCGCTGGCTTCGCGTTTTTCCTGGTCGCAGAATCGAAGAACAGCTGGCGGAGCCTTCGGAAATCGATGTCAAACAGTTGGTGGCTGATCCTGAG
>JALOQS010000184.1 GCA_025459355.1 Pirellula sp. | reverse complement strand
AACTCGCGGAACCGGCCCGCTTGCGGAGTTTCGCCTCGCCATACCGGAGCAATATGGTATCGCTTGAACGGGGTCCCCAGCTCATTGATGTGCTGAGCGGCAAATCGCGCAAAGGGAACCGTCAGATCGAATCTCATCCCTACTTCACGACCACCCGCGTCGGTAAAGTGGTACATCTGCCGATCGGTTTCTTCCGAACCTTTACCGGTCAATATCTCCAGGTATTCCAATGCAGGGGTGTCGATCGGAACGAATCCGTAGCGACGATATACCGAGCGGGCTACTTCCATCAGGCGTTCACGGGGAATCATCGCTGATGGCAAAAAATCTCGAAACCCTTTTAATGTTCGAGGCTGAATCAATGACATGGGATAACGTCGATCTGGCTATTGAGTTAAGAAAATGCCGTTCCGATTCCCAAATAGGAATGAGTCTGCGTGCTCCGCTTACTTAGCGCAGTACAGGAAGCAGTTCTGGTGGTTTGCTGCGAATCTTGGTCAGGTCGGACGATCCGAATCTTGCCTCCATGTATTCTGCCACTTGTTCAGCGGTCTCGAAATACATGTCGTAAACAGAGTCGTCATCGTACTCACAAGAGTCGGTGGTGTAGTCGCGACAAATTTGGGGACGCGTTTCGTAGATTCCACAAAGGTGATTCGATTGCAAATGCTTGCAGTCGGTATGGACTAGCAAGTACCACGTATCATCCTCGATGAACACCGATGCTCGATCGTGCAGCAAATACCAACGAATGAAATCCAAATCTTGGACACTATCCGGTGTCTCGATAGGAAGTGCAAAGTAACGACAACATTTGGCTGTGCAATAAGAGCACAGGACATCACCCTTAGGGATATCCTCTCTATCAGGTTTTCGCCCGTCGATGGTTTTAGCAGGCGTCAAACGAACAGGTTGCAGTGTGGCCGAACTCATGGAGGTCTTCTAACGTGGGAAGTCGATGGTGGTCATGCGTGACGATTTTCACGTCGCGATTACACGTAGTCTGTACCAACCCACACTACATAGCAAGAGTGGGGCAGGAAAAAGTGAGACAACCATCCGCAACAAGAGGTTCCCTATCGACTGGTAGTCATTCAAGCGGCGCTTTGAAACTCAGCATCGGATCGCTCTTCATTTTTGCTCTGTCGGTCAAAGCGTTTCCGGATTTCGTACCGAAAGATGAGAAAAAGACGCCCCAGCTTCGTGTGCTTGCTCCCTTTGGTTTCAAAGATTTTGCCCAAAGGTCCCGCTAAGATGGACGGTAGTAGTATCAACTCAGCCACCACACCGGCGATCAAGATCATCAGCATGAGCCAGCCGAATCGTTGGGTTGGTGTAAACGTGCTCAACGAAAACACGGACAAACCGATACCGCTGATGCACGCCGCTTGGAGAGCGGGTGTGGCGCATTTCTTATAGGAATGGATAATCGCGGAGCGAATGTCCATGCCGTTATCGAGATCTTTGCGGAACCAAGCTAGGTAATGAATCGTATCGTCAACCGCGACGCCCAAGGCAATGCTTGCAGTCATCATCGAACCAATATCGACATCAGTTCCCAACCATCCCATGGCTCCAAACACAACCCCGACTGGCACAACGTTGGGGATCATCGCGACTAACCCCGGCCGGATGCCTCGACACACGAAGAACATGAGTGGACAAATTGTCAAAAAGGCCCAGGCTGTACTCTCGACCAAACTAATCAATAGAGCGCGCTGGGCTTTGTAAACAATCGGAACGACGCCGGTATAAACCGAGTTGATCCAGCGATCAGGTGTATTCTCATCGACTGCGTGCAAATCGATCACGTTGCTCAGCTTTCCGCCTTGAATTGCTCCGATGTCAGCGTTTGTAAAGCCCCCCGATAACACGATGGCATCAGCATCAGCCAGCTTCTGCATTTCGACCAAGGGAATATCTGTGGGAACGGCTTCGATTCTCGAGACTTTGATTCTGGCTTTTGCAAGAAGCGAGACTAGTTCATCGGTACGAACCTTTGCTTGACGCTGCTCTTCTGGCGACATATCAACAGCGTCCGGAGACCACAACCGAATATCTTTGCGAGTGAGCTTGGCATCACCACTCCACGCCACGATCTGACGCAGGATTCGTACACGATCCTCTTGTGCGAGGATGATCGGAGAGACCGCTTCCTTTAATTCGGTGACGAACTGCCCGTAATCGATGCCTTGAAACGCGGCAACTCTCAAGCTGATTCGCCATAACTCATTGCCCGTATCTGGATCGATTCGAAGAAAGCCCGACTGGATGAATTCCTCTTTCTTGCTCTCAAGAATCTTGTTGAGAGCCTTTCGGACGAAATACGTTTGCGTGCTCGAGCCTTTAGGAGGTAGGCTAGATGCAAAGGTTGCAGCAGAGATGCTTCGGCCGACAATCCCAGGGCCTGCCTCGCCAAATTCTTGGCTGATAACTTCTTGCACGCGAATGACTGTTTCCATTCGCTCGACGAATGAAAGTTTTGTCAGTTCCTCTAAGTTAACGTCCTCTGAGGTGCTCTCCGCATTCTTGGTTGCATCAGACTTGGTTGCATCCGGGGCTTTGGCATCCGTTTCTGCGACCTCGACGGGCTTCGCCATGCTGTCCTTTTCGAACTCAACGACGATTTCCAAAGGAACCAACATTCCGAGCTTCTCTTCGAGCCAACGATAGTCTTTGAGAATCCTCGCTTGAGAATCGAACAACTCGAGCAAATCGATGCTCGTCTTCACTCGGCTGATTCCAAAGGTAATCGTTCCTGCAATGATCAGAAACGAAATCGCAACCATGGCGTGATTGCGAACGATAAAGCGAGCAAAGAATTCCCAGAGCTTCTCAGCTTTCGTGTCAACCTCGACGACCGACTCTGCTTTCCGCGTTTTAGGCTGATTCGCTGCGAACTCTCTTTCCCAACGTTTTGCATACTTCAAAATGTGCAGTATCGAAGGCAGCAACAGGAACATCACTACGTTTAAGCAAATAACCCCTGCGGCAGAATAGATGCCAAATTTTCGAATCGGAACCAATTCGCTTGCGTAAAGCGATACCAAGCCCAATGCGGTGGTCAGACCGCACAATGTCGCCGGCTTGAGCGCATGAATTACACCCCGCTCCGTGGCCCCATGCAGCCCACCTTCTTGAACAGCATCCCGATAGTAATTGATTAAGTGAACAGCACCGGAAATGGACAACACGTAAACCAGAGAGGGCATCGTCAAAACAATGGCATCCACGGTCTGGCCGGTGTAGTGAATGATTGCCAGAGCAGTGGCCGCATTGACGACTGCACAAAAGAAAACGATGCTGGTCAACAGCAGGCTTCTCAGAGACCACCATGCCAACACGATTCCCAGCAACCCCGAGAATCCGGCTAGCCGAACAAGTGTTCGCTCTCCCTCCTCGTCAATTGAGATGTTGTCGACTGGAGGACCGCCCATATGCAACTGCGGATCTTCGACGCCCGCTTTGGAAATTAGCCGCCTCAAAACGCCAGCAGGTACGTTAGGCCGGAAGATTCTCTTTTGTTCATGCCCCAAAACAGGCTTTAACTTGGCCGTTGTGGTGGGATCTAGAGAAACGACCACGCATGTTTGCCTGCCATCGGCTCCAATCACCGATCCCTTGAGACGCTCGACCGCTTCTGGATACGCCAGCGGATATTGACCACTGGTCAGTTGATTGATCAACGTCCGTCCTGTCGTGACCCCCTTAAAGAACTTGCGTGCTTCAGCGGAATCAGGGTCGTCGGGATTTATTTCTTCGGGGTAAACTAACTCGGCTAGCTTGGCAATCCGAGGATCGTCACCCGACGGATCCCCTTCGGGATCGTCCGTCAGCGTGCAACCATCCCAGCTGATAATGATGAATTGATCGGAGGGAAAGTTCTTTCGAAACCAGCTAAGCTCGCCGGTCTCTGCATAGTTCTTCGGTAGCCAGTCTTCGACTTTATTGACGTTGCTCTGAATAGCATTGCCAGCACCAATAAACGCAAATGGCACGCACAAGATCGACGGAATGAGAATCAACCATCCAAATCGGTCGTAAAACGTCTTCTTCTTCGGGTTGCTCGGCCCCACGCTCTGCCTCTTGTTAGGTTTCTTACCAATCGAAAAGATGCCGTTGCGGCACAACAATCTTCCTTGATCGTCCCAACAGTGTACTAAAGTCACAGCGTCGGAGACAGTTACAAAACCGCCCACCTGCCATGAAAAGCACTGTCTTGACAGAAAAGCTTATCATAAGCCGTTCTACTTTAAATTCCCGGTCTCATCTTGCTGCAAGGTTTTACATCGACCTGCCACAGTTGGTACACCCCTCAAGAGCGGTTAAATCCCACCTTTTTAAATGGTAAACTCTTACAACCGACAGAATCGATACGGCTTAATACTGCTAAGCGGATGCTCGATGCGGTATGATTCCCTCTCGAATCGCACTCGTTGTAACTGAGTTTCCTAACGTACTTGCCAGCCTTGCCATGTTTTGGGATTGGAATATTGATGGTTGGATCGTCGTCGCTGGTGCCCTAGCCGCCATCGCGTCATCGTTGTTGGGCTGTCTTCTTATGCTTAGACGAATGAGCCTCATCGGCGATGCGATTAGCCACTCCGTTTTGCCTGGGATCGCGGCTGCGATTCTGATTTTTCAGACCAAGTCGAACTCATGGGTCTTTTTCGCTGCCGCGCTGGCCGGTTTGTTCGCCGTGTGGCTCTCCTCCGCTATCAAGAAATGGGGGGGAGTAGAGGAATCGGCCGCCATCGGGATCGTGTTTACATCGCTGTTCTCGATTGGTTTGGTAATGGTCTTTCGCAGCGACTCCTTCTTGGATCTCGATCCGGCCTGCATTCTTTTCGGTAGCCTGGAGACGTCAATCCTGGCTATCTCGAAAACCTGGCTTGGGCCGATACCGGAGGTGGTTGTCTCATTGGCTATGGTTTGCGCGTTGAATTGCTTGGCTATCATTGCTCTCTTTAAAGAGTGGCGTATTACGACGTTCGATCCCGAGTTTGCCAACACACAAGGAATCTCGGACTCGATCTTTCACTACCTCTTAGCTGCTTTAGTCTCGGTTACTTGCATTGCGGCCTTTGAGGCTGTTGGAACAGTGCTGGTGATTGCGATGTTGATTGTACCCGCTGCAACGGCGTATCTGTTGAGTCGTAATCTTCAAGTCATCTTGGTGCTGGCGGTTGTTATCTCGGTCCTCTTTGCTCTGTTCGGTCATCTCTCCGCGATTGGATTGCCCAAATTGTTCGGGCTTAAGTCTGTTAGTTCCTCTGCCATGATGGCCGTGATGGGTGGATTGTTCTTATCGCTCGCCATCCTCTTTTCGCCACAACAAGGCCTTTTTGCTCAATGGTTGAGGACTCGCAAAATTAGTGCTCAGATCCTCCAAGACGATCTGCTCGCTCTTCTCTATCGCGCAGCAGAACGCAACAAAGCGGAAAGCTCAACCGCGCCCTGCACCATGCTGGTCTCCGACATGTCGGTGTTGGCAGAAAAGCCCTTGCCCATGCTCCGAAAAGCAATTCGCCACTTGGAAAAGAACGCTTTGATCACGACATCGCAAGACTGTTGCCAACTGACGGACGCTGGCAACAAAGCGGCTCAAAACCTAGTCAGATCTCACCGACTTTGGGAAAAATTTCTTGCCAACGAAATGAAACTCGCCGAGAACAAAGTGCATCCTCATGCAGAAAAATGGGAGCACGTTACTAGCCCCAATATGCGCACGGAATTGGACGCCTTGACCGGGAACGCTTCACGAGATCCGCACGGTAGAGAGATTCCTCCGGAATCTTAAGCTAGCCGATGCGCCGATGCAATGATGCGATTTCTTTGACTTACAAGACACCTTTGGAGCTGGGCACTCCGGATTGTCGCGGGTCTATCTCTGTCGCAATGCGAATGGATCTCGCTGTCGCTTTGAATATGCCTTCGGCAATGTGGTGTGTATTGCGTCCGTAGTGCAAAAGAATATGCAGATTGCATCCCGCGTTGGCCGCAAAGGCCTGCCAAAAATCTTCTACCAACTCGCTGTCAAACTCACCAATCTTCTGCGATGGCATGGGTGCTTGAAAAACAACAAAGGGCCGACCGCTAAAATCGATCGCACTGGTCACGAGTGTCTCCTCCATAGGTAACACCATGTGACCGTACCGTCGGATTCCGACTTTTTCTCCCAACGCTCGCTTCATGGCGAGCCCCAAACAAATACCGACATCTTCAGTCGTGTGGTGAGCGTCGACCTCCAAGTCTCCCTTGGCATCGATCGTCAAATCCATGAACGAATGCTTGGCCAATAGAACGAGCATGTGATCGAGAAACCCGACCCCTGTTTGAATCGAATGTTGGCCAGAACCATCGAGGTTCAATTCGAGTTCAATCGAGGTTTCTGCTGTTTGGCGACTTATCTTTGCGGATCGACTAGACATGGTTCAATGGTTTATAGGACTCGGGCCGTAGATGATAGCTCATTCGAGTGTTACCAACTCGAATGAGTCAACACAAAACAGACTGTGATTACACGTCTAGATTGCGAACTTCTAACGCATGTTTCTCGATAAATTCGCGGCGGGGCTCGACTTTATCCCCCATCAAAACGCGAAACATCTCGTCTGCTGCCGCAGCATCTGATAGCTGAACCTTAACCATGGTCCGGCACCCTGGATTGAGTGTCGTATCACGGAGCTCTTCGGCGTTCATTTCACCCAACCCCTTAAACCGAGTGATGGAAAGCCCTCGGCGTCCAGATTCGCGAATCGCCGGTAGCAGTGCTCTCAAGTCCTCGATGCCACTTTCATTTTCTTCGCGAAGAACTTTGAATCGCGAATCGGTTGATCCGGTGCGATCTTTCGGAATTAGATCTTCGATGGAGAATCCAAACTCAGCCAGCTCTTTTAGGCCGGTGTTGATCGTGCGGACTTCGAAGAGTTCGGCAACGTGGGCAACAAGCGTTTCTTTGCTCGCTGGATCGTTGCTGTTTGGAGCAGGCACGGCAGCCCCATCCGCAGCCGGCGTTTGACCTGCAACAGGAGCTTCATCCACCAAGATCTTTCGTTGCGACATGAACTCATCGAGTTTGTCTCGGGTCACAAACCAATGATCCTCGGTCCCCAAATCCAAATGGAACACGGGCAACCGTCCTGTCTCCGGTTCCATTCTCTCTGCATGTACCCGCAGCGAAATCCCGCGACGCTCCAGATTGAGCAACGCGTCTTCCATGGCGGACAGGGTGGTACATAGCTTTCGCATTTCGTCACCCTCGAATTTCCGTCCACGGTCATCGACGAACTGGCTCAGCATGAGTCCCTTTTCTTGAAGCTGCGTCTTCATCTCCTCTTCTGACTGAACGTAGTACTTTTCCTTTTTACCACGCACGACGCGATACAATGGAGGCTGTGCTAGATAGACGTGACCACCAGCCACTAGCTGATACATTTGCCGATAAAAGAAACACAACAAGAGCGTTCGAATGTGCGAACCATCGATGTCGGCGTCAGTCATGATAATGATTCGATTGTACCGACGCTTGGCAATGTCTTGGTCGATACCGATACCACTGCCAATCGCTTGAATCATGCTCATGACTTCTTC
>JALOQS010000183.1 GCA_025459355.1 Pirellula sp. | reverse complement strand
TTCTGGGCGGTGTCGCCTAACCCAGGGTTGCGGTTTCGTTCGCTCCGCTCGCGAAACCTTTACCCTGGGCTATGCTGATCAACGCCGTTGGCGTAAAGAACAAAAAAACATCGCCAACATAGAGCAGCAACGATGTGGGTGGCACGGATCTAGGCCCTCAAACAGGTGACGAGTGCAAGCGATAAAACCGTGGCGATGCCGTAGGACGCTTGCAGCGTTTCGCCTTCGGTGAGTTCACCGAGGGGAACCCAATCGTTGCGATCTATCGACCAGATGGGGTGAACGCATTGGCCAGCGTTGACCAAGCAGAAGAACCCCCGTCCCTTTTGGCTTCCCGTTACGGTTGGTCATAGCAGAAGAGAAATCCTGATAGGGCAGAAAGATACACGTTTCATTTTTCTGCGTTCGATTTTTCTGCCACTAAAACCGCCTTTTCATAACGGCGAGAAACAAATCACCCAGTCCCCTTATCGATTCCCGATCCCGATTCACTGCCATCCGTTGCTCTCGCCTTTTAGCTCGCCCGAAGTTAAAGCAATTTGGCTTGAGTAAGTTTATTCACAAGCCATATCAGGTTTTTCTGAATACTATAATCGAGTGCTGTACCAGGAAAGCAATCAGATGGCTTTAAGCTCAAAGAAACAAACACACCGTTTGCGAGTCTTGTCGCTAATCCATTTTGTTCGCCATCTACATATTTCGCCTGACTTTGATAAGCGGATAAAAAGTTTCCGTTGCATACTTTGTCTAGCCTTGCGCAGAACTCCGAACCGAAGTAGTTTCCCCAATAAACGCCTCGCACTCGGTGCGGTTCCGTCCCTTGCATGACCCACAACGATTGCTCCACCCATCGATTGAAGGGCATTTTCGGCAGCACTATCGACTCGAAAACCATGCCGGAAAGCAAATGTTCGGCAAGGCCAACTTCAACGCAGCCTACGATCGCCCCCGCTTCGTCGGCGATTTGTAAGTGCTCATTCAGTATTGCTTCCGAATTCTCCCATCCGATTTCCTCAAGTGTATACTTACTGAGGTAAAGTACGGAATCCGGAAGCGTGTCAAACCCGTTCCATTTCGATTGGGTTTTACTACCGAATGAGAAATCAGCATTTGCGATACCTGACCGATTGGCTGTCATGCAGTCAAATCCACCGAAAAAGCTACCTTCACCATCTGGCAGTAGTTTGTCAAACGCAGCCAGATTTCCAGAATGAATATGCGAAGGCTTTTTGGGAATTGAGTCCAACGCTAAATCCTGATGCACGTAAGCACAAAGCGGTTGACGCAAAATAGCTAACTTACTCCATAAATCGCGTACTTTTCTTGCTCGCAACGGTTTAGCTGCGAATGGATAATAAAACGCCTGAGCGATTCCGTGTGTCATTTCAATGCCTACAAAGGAAGATAGGAACCAAATCTTGAGCCAAGAATCTGTCGAAACAACATTTCTCTTGCAGCATGGTAACCACGACCACCGGATACATTCACTTCTGCGATGTGGATCAAGCCATTCGCGATTCCTTGAACATCCGGCCTTAGATTTGACAGGGTGTTGATGCCGTCGGAGAGAGCCTGGTTAGTCCTGACATTCGTCATTCCGCCGCGAATCCAACTCAGTGCGGTTCCCACCATCGTAGAGTTATGTACAACTCCGCCATGCATTGGTCTACCCAAGACCGGCAGTTGGCAAGCATTATGTACCAGCAGCCCAAGTTCACCAACTTGGTACACATGCTCGCCGTGGACTTCGATATTGTAGACGGAAACATTCGTGCTGACGAGCGCAATCGATACTACGGTTGCGATTCCGTCGGAGGCTTGAAGGCGTTCGCCTTCTTGTAGCTCACTAAGCTGAATCCAATCATTACGATCGACCGACCAGAACGGGTGGACAGTTGTTCCTTCTAAGACCTCTATTGAGCCATCAGGGCCTGCGACCGTCAATCGGACAATGACATTGACGCGGCTGGTTTTGAAGCGGCCTGTAACGACGCTGCCATCACCGCGTGCGATGGGACCGCAATCTTCTACCGTTTCAATCGTGGCATAGCCCGCAATTCCATGCTCTTCTATCCACCAATCTGGACGAATAAACTCCGCTTCGACAATCGCCCCTTCGTCGTCCTGAGCGGTCAACGAGAAACGCTTCCATGTCGATTCGTGTGGTTCTGTTAACGAGAAGTCGTACTCCCATCGACGCGGGTTCTTGGTCGGAACTCGCGAACCTATCGAGACTTGCTCGATGGGAATCTTGAAAATTGGATTTAAAAGCGATGTCGGCTTTTGGATATGTAGATCAACAGCCAGCCCCTCACCCCCAAACTCTTTCCCGGAGGCGGGAAGAAGGGAGTTCCAATCTTGGTGGTCGTCGAACCAGTTGGTTTCGGACCAAAGCGTCGACTCGCGTACGGCGGAATAGGGTAAATCGGATACGGCAACTGACGTTCCAGCGACAAAACATTTTCCGTGAACCAACTTGGTGAGCGTGTTGGCGCAAACTCCCAAATCATCGAACTTGTTATAGGCTTTCCAAACCAATGTCCCCTGCTTGGCAATCGCTGTTGGGCCGGGCACAAAATTGCTGCCAACATCACCCGCAAAATAAGCCCATGTGTCCTTGTCAACATAGTCCATGCCATGGAGATCTCGCAGCTTGGCTGATAGCCCAAACGTGACTCCATCGCCAAAGCCCGATACAAAATTGACTCCTTGATCGAACGCATCGCCTTTGCTTCCAGCGAACAACTCGAGGCCCCAATCGGACCAACTCTTCGTTCGCGGTGCTGGAGCAACAACCACCGCTGGTGTAGGGTTAGAACTCGGCGGGTTCGGATCGGGGCTGCCATCTAGAATGTGCTCATAGTTGTTCCGTGGGTCCCAATTCGGTATGTGATATGTCCCGTTGAGCGTGCCTCCGGATACCGTTCCTTCGCCATCGTCGGTACTAAACCCAATGCTGGATGCGATCGTGACGATTCCCGTTTCGAGGTCGAGACTCGAATTGACTAATCCTCCGATGGGCCCCGAATTCGAAGCGTAGGTTCCTGTAACCTTGACGCGATCATCTCCACCCTTTACCGGGTCCCACGTCCCAGTGCTCGAAATCGATGCGTTAGCGTTCACATTGTAGCTCGCACTCCGCTTATTATTAACGGACTCTTGGTGAGCCGGAACGAATGGTGTACCCGCTGTAATCGCTTGTTTGATAAAGGACTCGTCTGATTTGTACTCAAACGATTCGCTGGAGCTCCCGCTGGTGCCGCCACTGACAGCGACTCCGCCATCGGCGTTGCTATCGGGTGTGGCGATAAATTGCCCTAACGCACCAGCGCTAAAGGACCATGACTCCTTCAGTTCATTGTCCCATTTGCTAAAGGCCGGTGAACCGTCCAGTGCCGTCCTAGTCGGATCGAACGCGATAACGACTGTTCGCCCATGATAAGATTCGGATTCGTGACGAGATTGATTCTGGTCAAAGGCGGCTTGGTTGGGAGTACCGCTCGGGGGTACGCTCGGAGACGTTACCTCCGCTCCAACTTGAAGAGATGTCGAGGAGAGATAGGCATTGGCTGACTTTCCGCTCGCTGACCAAATCGTCGTCGATGCGCCCGATTGCGAGATGCCTGACCCGGCGGTTGCAATGAACTCGAAATTAGCATTACCTGAATCCGTTCCGGCGTGCATCGATGTGGCGGAGTCGGCGGGAGTAGCGGTGAGTTTGCCTTCAGCATCAACTCCCACTTGCAATTCGTTATTGGCATTAGCTGATATCATGGCTTGCCAATTGGTATTCTTGCCAGAGACCATCGAGGCGCTGAATTGACCGTTCGCGTCGGAATCGCTGATTCTCAACGAGATAACGCCATTGTCCTTGCCAGAATTATTCCATGCGTCCTGCATCTGTGAGCGGATGTCGCCCGTGATGCCCGAGAGCTTGCCATCAGCTTTGAGCTTTCCTCGAAAGGCAAACTGAGACGATGAGTTCGTATTCATGTTGCTATTCGAAGCAGAGGAGCTGGCTGCCGAATGCCCGATTCCCTCACTGGGCATGGGAACGGGCGAATTCTCGAGGCCCCCTGCGATCCCAGACGATTGGTCCCATCCCTGGCCATTCTGTGAGCCAGATGTGCCACCGCCGGAAGAGAATTGAGATGGGTCTATAAAGACGCCATTGGCTGGTGCAGCAGTATTAAGATTGCCTGAGGACGAAGAACTGCCTGCCGCCGCTGATGCGAAAAACTGAAATGAGTTGTTATCTGATGCCGAGTAGACGAAATCCGTTTCCGGCTCCATGGCCCCGTTCGAAGTCCCCGAGCTTACTAGAGACGGCGTACCGGATGCTCTGATCGAATGCTGCAACGTAACGGTAAAGCCCAACGCGAGTCCGGAATATGCACTCGATGTGTAGTTTCCAAGCGGTGACAGAGGAGACCATGTGGAAGCTCCGTTGCCAGGCACGTTAGGTGGATTGGAGGTAGTCGTGTTAGGGACCACTCCCACCGACGCGGATGCATTTAGGCTTAGTGACAAACGATCGGATGTTTTGACATCCATGCTCCATGCCACACCAGCGTCTGGGTGTGAGATGATCCCTCTGGATGCATGAAGTACGATTACGATCGATACAAATCGCGAGGCTGCAATCGTTGCCGTGGCATTGCCTTGGGGGGTGTAGGTTGGGGTGCCATCTGCCGGAGTCGAAGTCGCTGGATTGGGCGTTAGTTGATCGGAAAGCTGATCGGTCGACGAGTAAGCAAACGAAAAGATAATCGTCTCGGTCATGCTCCATTGTGTGGGGCTAACCCAGTTATAGTTGATGCTATGAAACGAGGAGGTACCGGGTGCAGAAAAATCGGCTGACTCTCGT
The DNA here is from genome assembly GCA_025459355.1 of Pirellula sp. Taxonomy (GTDB): domain Bacteria; phylum Planctomycetota; class Planctomycetia; order Pirellulales; family Pirellulaceae; genus JBKCUI01. The sequence goes on along the minus strand of JALOQS010000183.1, from coordinate 9,215 downwards.
GTCGTATTAGCGTTAAAGGCTCCCGTAAAGGTCTGTACATTGACAGGGTTATTGGCTGGGCTGAATTGGTCCAGAGTGACTTGATTCGTCGCCAAGATACTCTTAGGAACACTACCGCTCGGAATAAAAAATGGACTATCGGGCTGGTCGGCGGGGTCACCACTCTCACCCTCGGGAATCATTTGCGAATCCGTCAATACCGAATTGGTTCCGACAAACGCCATCGAACCATCGATTTGACAAACCCAACCCGATGCAGAAGAGCCCAATGCAGACCAATCCGATGCAGACGAGTGGTCTGAGATCGCTACGCTGTTTGCGGAATTCGCTTGATTGGTTGCTGGTAAACGATTCGCTGCTAGAGGCTGACCAATCATCGCCAAGGAGCTGGTAAGCAGGCCCTCGGGTTGCAATGCAGAAGGTGCTATGCCTGCGATATTGGGCCCAGTGATACTTGGGTCGCGATCATCACGTTGCTTATAGAGCGATAGGGATTGCGTGGACACGTCCTCGATGTTCGATATCGCCGAGGCAATCGCCGGGCTGCTGGCAAGCCCGATGGAATCGGCTCCGACTGTCGTTTGGAAATCGTTCCATGCAAGCTGAAAGGCTGTCTTAAAATTAGATTGCTGATCTATCGATGATCGCTGTGAGTACGCGGCGAGTTGATTAGCGAGAGGTTTGTTGGAAGAATGCCCCGCAAAGAACTGATCTCGCAAACTTACGATGGAGGACTTGGTCTCAAGAAGTCGATTTTCAGAAGCGGGGATCTGGGATTGCTGATTAGCGAGATGCTGAGGTGTCAGCAGTTCATTTGGTTGCGGGAATAGTCCATTTGGTTGCGGGAATAAAGAGAGATCAACCGCAAAGAGATGTCTGTGATCAAGAGTTTCTAGAAGCAGCGTTCTAAATCGTCTAGTGCCGCTGTTCTTGAGTCTTGAGTCTTGAGTCTTGAGTCTTGAGTCTTGAGTCTTGAGATAGGCATTTTCGGGAGCTCGCAAAGAAGAGTGGGGAGTACTCAGTCTGTTGGACTGACGCAGCTGATTTTCAATTGCGTAAAAACAGAAATCAATCAGAGAACATTGCTTTTACGACCAAAATTTCAAAAAAAGTTGTGCGACACAAATCTGAAAAGAACCTCCAAATGGATGAAAACCAACTAACGAGGCTTATGCGATTGGTAGCGAACTCGTTGGACCTGAAGCTGTTACCCCGATTTCGCTGATAAATGGCTACGCGACTTTAATCAATGACTTGCCGTAACAGACCTAGTTTTATCCCACGGCGGAATAAAGCAACCGCGTTGTTCACGAACAGTGACCACGAATAGAACGCACAGCACTAATGAAGTCGATCCAAAAAATATCCTGCTAGTGACCTTCTTCGCAATAGGTGTGGAGACATACGGCCTATGCAATTCATCGTGATGGATAACGTGCTCCGAGTCGCAAGAATGCCACAGATTTGCGGTGGGGATCGGTCCGCTTTTCGCTAAACACTCGATGAGGCGATTAGCTCGCCCTCATTCATGGACATGAACATGTGGCTGGCACTAAACACCGTTTTCTCTTAAAGAGTTAAGCGACCGTCACGGTCCGCCTCAATCCTCATGGTGGCGGACAAAGTGATCGTTGCGGGCTAAGAACCACTTACGTTTCCGTTTGCGAAAATGTCCTAAGGCCAGTCGCGTGCCATCGCGGTCAAGCCGCTTCCCGTTAGGGTCGTTCTATACCGTAAGTTTCCAATTTACGATAAAGTGTTGCACGGGAAATGCCTAACAAATCCGAAGCTTCTGGAATGTTTCCATGCGTTCGCTGAAGCGCCTCGCGTATGAGCCGCTGCTCCCACTGTTCGATGTTGAGAGTATCGAACACCTCTGGCTTGGATTCGTGCAAGCTTAGCTCGTTCGCTTGAATCTCATCCGCAGAGGCCAGTACCACAGCGCTGTCGATTACATTTCTTAGCTGCCTCACATTGCCGGGCCAGCTATAATCCAACATGCGTTTCTTGGCACTCGGGCTCAGCTTGATGTTCGGCCGACCATGCTGTGTGCGGAAGTGATCGAGAAAATGATCAATCAATAAACCCAGGTCGTCTCCCCGTTGCCGGAGGGGTGGCACTTTCAATTCGAATACGCTCAGTCGATAGTACAAATCCTCGCGGAATCGTTTGTCGGCAACAAACTCGCTTAAGTCTCGGTTCGTTGCAGCCAATACGCGAACATCGACTTTGATTTCTTTTCGGCCACCCACCGGTAGAAAAGGATGCCCCTCCATGATGCGTAGCAATTTCGCTTGCCCCTCGAGAGTCATCTCTCCAATTTCATCGAGAAAGAGCGTGCTGCCGTGCGCCTGCTCGAACCAACCGATGTGATCTTTGTCAGCCCCTGTGAAAGCACCTTTCGCGTGGCCAAAGAGTTGACTTTCCATAAGCTCCGATGGAATCGCCGCGCAGTTTACACTTAACATGGGCCGATCGGATCGCAAGCTGGCTTTGTGGATAGCACGAGCCACGAGTTCTTTTCCGGCTCCGCTTTCACCTCGAATGAGAATGCAGCCCATCGCGCTGGCCACGCGAACTATCTTCGCCTTGAGATCCACCATGGGATCGCTCTCGCCAAGCAATTCGTCAAAGTCCGCGTTCTTGTCTTGCAATCGTCCATGTTCGATGCGAAGCGTGGATTCCTTTTGTGACCGGATTAGTGATGGTGCCAAAAAGCTGGCGGCAGCCAAGGTAAAATGAAATGCATTCTGATCAAAGGATTCTTTCGAACGGTAGAGATGGACGACGCCGATCAACGCACCTTCGTGAAGCAACGGAACACAGATCGCGTCAGCGTAATGCCGAAGCGGACCATCGCTGACGTTTCGAACTTCGTTTTTGATCCAGACCGCAGTCGCTTGTTTGCAAACCATATCGGTCAGCTTTTCACTTAGCGTGATGCGTGTTTCCGGAGCAGCCAAGTTTCGACGTTGATCAACCAATTCGCCATCTTTGTCAGCCAACAAAAACGCGACCACGGTTGCTTGAGTCCGCTTCTTGAGAACATCGCTCGCTAGTTTGATCACATCTTCGGGAGTAACGAGAGAAATACATCGAATCGAAAGATGATGAAGATCAGAAAGGTCTTCGGTCCTCTCCGCCTTTCGCAACGACATAAAGGCGGACATGCCGGATGCGAGCCCGTTAGTGATAGCGCCCGTGAATGGTTCCCGAAGATCTTGCGACAGACTGATTCGCTCAACCGTTAAATCTTCATTGATCGTATCATCATGAAATTCCAAATCGGTGTTACCGATACGGATGCGATTCCCGTGTTGCAAAACCGCTCGATCGATCTTGGAACCACTCACCAAGGTTCCGTTTCGAGATTGCAAATCCTCAACGTGCCAAACGCCGCCCCGAAAAAAGAAACGAGCATGGACGCGCGACGAAACAGGATCTTGGAGCTGGATTTGACATTCCAGTCCGCGTCCGATGGTCGTTTCCACGTTCTTTTCAAGTCGGAACCGCGTATTAAGGTCGGTACCTTTAATAACCGTCAGGTATGTGGCCATAGTCGTGTGTGTGTTAGAAGCTCCCCTATTATGGCCTCCGTCTCAAAATGCGACAGCCTGAGCCCCCCTGATTTGACGATAAGAATGGAAAAATATCGGGTGGGACCGGGTTTTTGGGCAGGTTCATGTGGCCTTGCGACCGGGTTCACGCTTAAGCTAGTATTCGGTTTGAGAAGCTTTATCGGCCTTAATTTGTTCTATGACCCCACCTTTCGCTCTTCGACCTAAATTGATTGATTCGCTCAGTTGGCAGCAGCGCGAACGATTGCTTCTTGCGCCGTACGCCTTTTTCTCGGAATGCAGCCGGGGTCGAGTCCACGATGAGGAGCCGCATCCCTATCGAAATCCGTACCAACGGGACAGGGATCGTGTTTTACATAGCGCCGCCTTTCGACGGCTGAGTGGCAAGATGCAAGTCTTTACCGGGGACATGGGGGACTATCATCGCACTCGTTTAACTCATACTCACGAAGTCTCTTCTCTGGCGAGGACGATCGGACGTGCGCTACGGCTTAACGAAGATCTCATCGAGGCCATGGCTCTACTGCATGACATTGGTCACCCTCCCTATGGCCATTGCGGGGAAGATGCGTTGGAATCATGCACCAAAGATGTCGGAGGATTCTCGCACAATCAATTCGCGTTGGATTTAGTAACCCGTATTGAGCAACGTTATACGGGATACCCTGGACTAAATCTGACGTACGAAGTCTTGGCCGGACAAGAGTTCCGATCCGATAAAGATTCGGGCCGGACTCAAATGCTCGAAATTCAAGTGGTCGATATGGCAGACAGCATGGCGTACGATGCTCATGATGTCGACGATGCACTGAAGCTCGGCTTGCTCAATTGGCGTCAACTGGATGGCTTAGCGTTGGTCCAGAGGGCAAAACGAATTGCACCGCTAGATCAATGTGGACCGCAGAATCGTCGACAGATGTTGGTGCATGCGTTGCTCGATGTGCAAATGCAGGATTTCCTCTCGCATTCGGAAGAGACTCTCGCCGACGTTCAGCAACTCGATTCGCAAAGCATGTGCGATATGAGGATTCATCCCAAGCTGGCAGAAATCCGGCAACGGGCCGCAACTCGCATTCATCAATTGTTTCGACTGCTCAAGACACATCCTCAGCGACTACCAGATCGGTTTTTAGGTCACGTCAATGAATATGGGCTCGAACGCACGATCGCTTGTTACATCGCCGGAATGACAGATCGCTTTTGCGATGACCAATATGTACTGCTGCTCGAGCTGGGTCGAGACAAAGGAATCGACTGGAGCTAAAACCTTTGTGCGGTCGTTTCACATTAAAAGTTCCAGTCTCAGAGTGGCTAAGAAGCCTCTTTCCGGGTGTGGATATTGCAGCGAGGTTTGGATGGACGACGGACACAAACCCGCCTCGTTACAACATCGCTCCCACGCAGAACATTCTTACACTGCACTATGACAGTACCGGGGCATTGCGCATCAATCCGATGCGATGGGGGTTGATTCCCTTCTGGGCTGATTCGGCAAAGTCCGCTTACAGCATGTTCAACGCGAGAAGCGAAACGTTGCTTGAGAAAGCGAGCTTCAAGTCATTAGTTTCGGCGCATCGATGTGTTATTCTGGCGGATGGATACTACGAATGGAAAGCGATTACGCCGAAGAATAAAGAGCCCTTTTGGATTCACCGATCTGGGGAGTTGCCGTTTGGCATGGCTGGATTATGGACTTCGAATCGCAAGGTCGAGCCGGGCCGCGAGGTCCAAAGCACCACGATCATTACCATGCCCTCCAATGACGATACGCGGTTGGTACATGACAGGATGCCCGCGATTCTGCGGAGCGAGCACGAAGTGGTAGACTGGCTCACCAACAATTCCTTGACACCCGAGGATCGAATCGCCAAGATAACCCAGCCACTCGAAACTGGATCTTTGCTGCTTCGTTCCGTATCGAAGGAAGTGAATTCCGTGAAGTCCGACGAAGCCACTCTCATCGAGCCAATCGCATCAGTAAATTGGAATCGCTCACCTTGACTCGCCTTACAAGTGTCATTATCCTGAACTTTACATCATGGGCGTGATTCCTTCTTGGATTCGATTTGTAGCAGTTTTCTTAGTCGTACTATCGACCTTATCGCCTCGTTTTTTCTCCCAGTCAGTTGCGTGCGAACCCGCCGCTCCGGAATGTAAGTGGGAGGAGAATTCTAAGGAAAAGCCGGAATGTGAATTCGGTTCTGAAGAACATTTCTTGCGAGGCTCAGCGACCTTTGGCGCATGGCTTTTAGTCGCAAACGAATTAGATCGCGTTTCTTATGATTCTCGATTGGCGAACCCATGGACGGTTTTGCTTCGAGAGTTGCCAGCTCGTGCCCCGCCGACAATTCTTTCTTAGCTAATGACTCATCTCTCTGAGTCACTCTGTAGCTTATCGCATTCTGATTGCCAGTAAAACGTTCGGGGCAGCAGATTGTTCGTCGCAGTTAATGATGTGTTGATTGTGGCTCGTTCCCTATTATCTATTTGCGTGCGTACTATATGAACTTGATAGCGGTCAGTAACGAGACACGAAAAGCGGATCTATTGACGATTGTGGAGCATTTGGCCCACTATCTGCCATCGCAAGGTCCAATTCAAGTCTTTGTTCATCACAATACTCTGCATGCTTTCGAATCAGAGACGTTCGACGAAGCAGTGCTTCATGGGAAGGAGCATTTCGGGGGAGAACCTTATTGGTCCGAAACGCGTTACCATCGAGAACTCGAATATGGACGAATAAGTCGCGACGATCTGCTGGAAGAAATGCGACGATCGCTCGTGGGTGGCACGGATAGCGAGATCTACCCGGGCCTGAGTCTCAGCAGACTGCGGCTGGCGATGTTGTCGGCTCCTATAAAAGAAGTGAGCGTTTCGCAGTTGGATTGGCTCGTGTCAGAGACTTTGGGCGAGCTGCCTCGTTTTCTTTTTGAACAACAAAACCAGACGCCGGCCCCGGAATGGGTTGCGTGCCGAGAAAATCCGACCAAAGCACGACGACTGTTGCGAGATCTTTACGAAGCATGTCGCGAGAACACCGAAAAGTGGTCGAGCAACAAACGCAGCTTGGGCGATGACTCCCATTCCCAATATAGTCGCCCCAACGAATTGGTGAGCCATTTGTATGGAGTGAATTTAGATGGCTCAGTGAACGAGTTACTAATTCGATTCTGCGCAGCTTATTTGGATCAGGGGTTCGCGGGCCTGCAGCTACCCGATCGAGACAGGGGATTGTGGTCATCGTTCCTCGAACTGTATACCGCTCCGTTTTCTCTTTTGCCCGATTGGGCTAAATCGCTCAAAGGGGAACTAAGACGAATTCGAAAAGAGTCCCTCAACGCAGCCGATATTCTCGACGAGTCGCTTCACTTTTTCGAAGTCCCAGATGGAATGATCGAGGTGTTTCTGACGCGATCAGCTATGGTTCTACCAGGTTGGTCAGGTGTCATCACCCAGTTAGAAGGCTCCAGTTCCGTCGCTTCTCAATATATCCCCGATGGAACGCTTCTCGAGTTTTTGTCACTGCGTCTATTGTTGGATCGAATCGCTATTTCTCACGCGGCCAAAGCCCACGGCATAGACATTCGCTATGAATCGCTTAGTGAGGAGCACAAGCGGCGAAAGCAACAGCGTGCGACGACAGAACGCGATATCGGATTTCTCGTTTTTCAGGTTGTCAAACGATTAGGGCTGCTACCGGATCAAGTAAGGTCCATGAATGCTTTAAACTGGAATGCACTGGAACGCGAGATCATTCGTTTTGATTCGATGGCTCGACGACGCCTATTGCATTCCGCTTATGAGCGAAACTATCGCGTCGCCATCTTGAATGCGTTGCGAGTTCATCAGCCGCATGTTGAGTGCGAAAGCGAAGAAACGAAAACGCCGCCTGCGTATCAAACCGTGTTTTGCATTGATGATCGCGAAGAGTCGATTCGCAGACACCTTGAAGAAGTAGAACCGCAATGCGAAACTTTTGGGGCAGCAGGCTTCTTTGCCGTCGCCATGAACTACCGAGGAGTTGCCGAAGCTCACTATCGCCCTCAATGTCCTGTGAATATCAAGCCGGTGCATTACGTCAGAGAGGAACCTGTCTTCTCAGCGGTGGCTGACGACGAAAAACGATCGCGGCGACGAAAGCGGGTCGGACAGTTTTCACTCCTAGCGCATACAGGGTCTCGTTCGATGTTGGGAGGAGCGGTCACGAGCATTTTAGGGTCCTTTGCAACGTTTCCTTTGGTGGCCAGAATACTCGCACCTCGCATTACCTCTAAGCTGCGCAAACGAGTTGGCAGCATTGTTCACCCCCCCTCAACAGAGCTTCATTTGGAGCGACAGAGCAGCGCTCCGGGCATGTCTTTTGAGTCTTTGGGATATAGTCACGAAGAGATGGCGAACATCGTGATTCGATTGCTTCAAGACATCGGTTTAGTATCTGGATTTTCCAAGCTTATTGCCATAATGGGGCATGGTTCCAGCAGTCTCAATAACCCACACGAGTCGGCATACAACTGCGGAGCGTGCTGCGGTGGTCGAGGTGGTGCCAATGCCAGAGCCTTTGCATGGATGGCCAATCATCCGAAAGTCCGTCGCTTGGTAGGGGAGCGAGGCTTAGTGATACCCGATGATGTTTATTTTATTGGTGGATACCACAATACGTGCAACGATCACATTCAATACTACGATTTAGATCGCGTCCCAGCATCGCATCGTACGTTGTTTAGGAAGCTCGAATCGGATCTACACGAAGCACGCTGCCGCAACGCCCACGAACGATGTCGTCGCTTTGAATCAGCGCCGTTTGATATCTCTCTGACGGAAGCTCTCAATCATGTCGAGCAAAGATCAGAAGACCTCTCGCAAGTTCGGCCAGAATACAACCACGCCACGAACGCATTGTGCCTGGTGGGTTCACGCCAATGGAGTCGCGGACTATTCTTGGACCGCAGATCGTTTCTCGTATCTTATGAGCCCTCCCAGGATGATGAACGCGGAACGATCTTGGAGCGAATTTTGCAAGCTGTGATTCCCGTATGTGGTGGCATCAATCTCGAGTATTATTTTTCGACCGTTGATCCTGAGGTTTATGGATGCGGCTCAAAACTACCGCACAACATAACATCGCTGGTTGGCGTAATGTCTGGGGCTGCCAGCGATTTGCGACCGGGACTATCCGCCCAGATGGTCGAGATTCATGAGCCCATGCGATTGCTTTTTGTGGTGCAGTCCAATCCTAAGACATTGCGACGAATCATTGACTCCAACACCGCGATCAATTCGCTAGTGGAGAATCGGTGGGTTCAATTAGCCTTATTCGATCCGAAAACGAATCAGATCCTGGTCTATGAGAACAATCAGTTCCTGGTTTGGGAAAAGGAGTTGGTCCCTATCCCGGTCGCAAAACAATCGCAGGATTGGTATCGAGGTAAGAGAGATTCTCTGGCGAGCGCTTCGATAAACGGAGGAAAGTCACGATGAGTTTCACGGAACTAATGACTTATTTTTGTCTCGGCTGTGTTTTGTTCCCAGCGTTATTGTTGGTGATACTCGGATTATCAGCCTTGATATCGTTCAGAATTCGCGAATCGGTCGTTGTAATTTTGACCCAATGGAGCGCCAGCCTCAGTTTAGCGAGTG
>JALOQS010000450.1 GCA_025459355.1 Pirellula sp. | reverse complement strand
AGAATCACTCCAGATCGAGCCGAGAGCGATCGAGCTTAGTGGATCGCGAGCTCGACAGAGCTTGTTGGCTACGGCAATTTACTCCGATGGCAGCACTCGCGATGTGACAGAATTCGTTTCGGTCGCTTGTGAACCGGCCGGTTGCCTTCAATACGAAGCAGAGACCTTTTTTCCGACTGAAGATGGTAACGGTGATGTGACCGTCTCCTTCGAAGGTCAGTCATTTAAACTCCCTTATTCCGTTTCGAATGCCAAATCGAATCCTCCCATCGAATTTCGTAACGAAGTTCTTCAGGTCCTCACGAAGTCAGGTTGCAATACTGGAAAATGCCACGGTGCCGCATCGGGTAAAGATGGTTTTCGCCTAAGCTTGTATGGCTACGACCCTGAGGGAGATCATTTCCGACTCACCCGCGAACATTTCGGTAGGCGAATCAATTTGGCGTCCCCAGAGAATAGCTTGCTGCTTCTCAAAGCACTCGGTGAAGTCGCTCATACGGGTGGCCAATGCATGGAGATGGAATCGGAGTCCTTTGAACTGGTCCGCCAGTGGATTCGGCAAGGGGCCAGGCTTGATCAATCCACTGCACCGGAGCCAACAGGAATCGAAGTGTATCCGAATCGATCGGTTTTCGCGAAACCTCTGGGCGAACAAAAGATGGTCGTCATGGCTACGTTCGCAGATGGTACAAGGCCCGGTGCCGCATTCGTGATGGCTCGATTCGACAAGTTCACACAAGGAACCGCCTTTGTGGTTCGATCTGGAAAAGATTATTCTCCGAACTTTCCAACACCGGTTAACGAAATCGATCGCCTCGTCAACCAACGCCTTAACTTCTTGCATATCGAACCCTCTGATCTTACCACCGATGAACAATTCCTCCGTCGCGTTTACTTGGATCTGGTGGGTTTGTTACCTACCGAACAAGAGTACACGGCATTCATGCAAGATGCTTCGCCTGATAAGCGTGCCAAGCTCATTGATGCGCTCATTGCTCGCGATGAATTTAAAGACATCTGGGTCATGCGATGGGCAGAACTATTGCAAATTCGAACTTCGAATGGAATTAGCCCCAAAGCCTTGAAACTGTACGATAAATGGCTTCGGGATTACGTGCATCAAGGTGCCTCGATCGATGAAATTGTACAAGCGGTCATTCCTGCATCGGGGGTCTGGGAACTCGGATCCAATGCGCTCAGTGCCATAATCATCCTTTTGATCGATGGACCATGGATGACTATTACGGGTTTGCCGCCTTCTTTAGCCAAGTTGGTTACAAGCAAGCGAACGATCCGAGAGAGCTTACCGTTTTCGATAAGAAGGAGGGAATCGTTGAGCATCCCGTTGCAGGTCGAACAGTCGTGCCGCAGTTCTTAGGCGATAATGCCCCTCCCGAAGTTGACGGTAAAGATTACCGAGCCGTCGTGGCCGAGTGGTTAGCATCGAAAGAGAATCCAGCTTTTGCGAAGAACATCGCAAACGTCGTTTGGTCCCACTTCTTTGGTCTGGGCATTGTGGAGCCCGTCGATGATTTCCGAGTCAGCAACCCCCCTTCGAACCCTGAATTGCTTGATCATCTGGGCAAAAGACTTGCTGCAGATGACTTCGATATCCGGAACCTGATTCGCGAAATCTGTAACTCGCGTACTTATCAAACGGCTACCAAACGAACGGAGATCAACCGACTCGATGAGCGAGAGTTCTCCCATCAAAAGATTCGTCGTTTGCGTGCCGAGATTCTTTTGGACTGTATATGCCAAGCGACCAATGCGGAAGAACGACTGCCAGGCCTACCACCTGGGGCGAGAGCGGTACAAGTGGCAGACGGTACCGCTGCTCATTACTTCCTGAACACCTTTGGTCGATCCAACCGAAGCACACCTTGCACCTGCGAGGTCAAAACATCACCGACGTTATCGCAAGCGTTGCATCTACTGAACGGCGAATCCACAACGGGCAAGATTAAAGAGGGAAACCTCATTCGCAGTATGCTCGATCAAGGCCAAAGCCCCATCGAGGTAGCTAAGTCTCTTTATCGACGATGCCTAACGCGTGAATGCACCGAAGCAGAAATCAAGACGCTGAAAACGAACTTGGCTGACTATAAAGACCCCGCCGAGGGCTTAGAAGACCTCTTCTGGGCTATTCTCAATTCAAATGAATTCATTTTCAATCACTAGGATTATTGGGACCTTATTATGATGTCACAAGCATTCAGTCGATTACGTGGCGATGGCCCGACGACTCTCCTAACGATTCTGGTGAGTGTTGCTGCGTTGCGAGGCTTGGCTAGCGTCGTTTTCACAACGACAACAACGAATGTTAGTCATTCCGCCGAACCAGCCGCTGCTCCAGAGTCATTCGTTGCGATCGATGACGATGTCATAACTTATGATCAAGTTCAACCGATTCTCAGAAAGCATTGCCTCAGCTGTCACAACGAGAGCCAAGCTCGGGGCGGTTTATCTTTGACAGATCTAAACAAAATCGAAGCAGGTTCCACCTCTGGCGCTGTCGTTGTTCCGGGAGCACCCGAAGAGAGTTTGCTGTATCTAGTGACCGCTCATCTTGAAAACCCAAAGATGCCACCCAACAAGCCGAAAATACCGGCACGTGAGTTGGCAATTATCGAAAAATGGATTATCACGGGCCTACCAAAGGAACTCGGCAAGGAGGGGAATGAGAGCAAGCAGTCAGGCAGCGATGCGACCGAAGAAGAAGTGGGCTCTGTTTCCATGCAAGGCATGTTGCCGATTGAGTTGGCCGATGCAAAGACGTCAGTAGATGCAATAACGTCAGTGGATGCAGCAGAGCAGGCGGAAACGAGTACCGTATCCTATGTTGATGCCACACCATTGCCGCAAGCCAACCCAATCACAGCCATTGCAGCTCATTCCACGCGTCCGGCGGTCGTCGTCCCTGGGTTGGGGCAGATTCTATTTATGAATAGCGTTGAACGAGAGTCCCTCAAAGCGATTCCTGTAGCGCCCAACACAATTACAACATTGTCTTACAGCCGCAATGGCAAGCATCTTTTCGTTGGTTGCGGAACTCCGGGTGATTGGGGCAAAGTCCTGAGGCTCGATC
>JALOQS010000022.1 GCA_025459355.1 Pirellula sp. | reverse complement strand
GCTGACCTCGCTCCCAAATCCCCCACGTTGACAAATCAAAATTGCGAAATCTCAGCTGGTAGACACCTCAAAATTGCAAAAGATGTGACTAAACCTAAGCGCAAAGCCTTGTTACGGCCTACTTCTACAAAAAATCCCGAAATCCAGCTAGCGATCCGCTTATTGCCCCGTTTACAATTTACCGCATGAACACTCCCCCCATCACGATACCCGCAAGCCCATCTCTCGCATCGCCTCTCTTCGATGCCGCGTATGATTCTATCGAATCGCTCACCACCTCTTTCGCAACGTCTTCACTGCCCACATTAGAAACCACGACCGTCACCGAAGTCGCATTAGGCTACCATCGCCCTGAAACAATTATGAAAGTTGACGCTGCGGTCAAAGCTCTTAAAGGGTGCACTTGGGTCATTGTCCCGAATCCGGCGAACCCGGACGAGTCAAATTGCCTAAGTTTGGACTGTCGCGTCTATAGAGAAGCTGGAATCGATTTTACTAGATTTTATGATCCGTACATATTCTGTCATGCAAGTCACAAGAATACATGGCCAATCGGGAAAACCAAGTAATGAATCTATTGAGAGCTAGATCAAAACACCTGTCATTAATTGGGTCAATATCAAGGTTGATGCTTCTCGTACTTACCACACATGGGTTAGAGCTAACAACCTCTGGCCAGGATGTCGAACTTTTACGGTCCGGAGACTCTGGTAATCTTTATGCATTGCTGCAACGCACTGATGTTGAGTTGTACCCAACGCGGCCCGCAAAGCCCTTCGAAGAGAGCAGCGGTGTACGCAACAGATATTTTATATGCATGAATTCGCTCTCTATAATGGTCGCTATTCAAACAATCAAGAATGCCTATCCTCCCAGTTTTCAGATGCTCTGCTCGACACGGCGACCAAATACAGGGATCTACCAGTTTCAGGAAGTCGATAAGACAAGACTTGCAGAGCTTGGTATCGATCTAAACTCTCTTTCAGCATTGCAGCGACGTACGCCGTCGACACGTCCCGATGCAAGTCGATTGTTTAGCGTTAGCATCCACGAAAACAAAATTCGCGAATTTGAAACACTAATGGAAAATCTCCCAGTAAAAAAAGCAAGCGAACTAACCCCGGAATTAAGGTTCAAGTTAGCAAAATAGCCAATGAACGTTCACAGAATAAGAGACCGACTCAGTCAGTAATGCTGCCGCCCAAGGCGGACAAAGAAGTTTGAAGGGTGAAGTTGGACGTTTGAAAGAAAGCCAATCTTTTCAAATGCCGGATTTCCAACGGTGTCTTGGGTTTCCTATTCTTCCGATCGATGCTTAACCGAGCCGTTAGGTGTTACGACCAAAGCAAGGTCCGAAACATCCGGCCCGCAACAATTCCGACGCGTAACAGTTAACTACCAATGCATTACGAAACCACCGTCGACATTGATGGTTTGACCTGTTACCTCTTTCGCCCGATCCGAGCTTAAGAACACAATCATGGTCGCGAGGTCGTCGCTGGTTTGCCATCGCCCCAGTGGTACGATGGATTGGATTTTTTTGTGTGTCCAATCTTCGTAACTAAGCCGCTCCGGTTCAGGTGTTTGTTCATACCAGGCCTGCCAAACCGAACGATTGAGTGGGGTCTGAACCATGCCTGGGCAAACCGTGTTCACGCGAACGTTATGCTTGGCCAGATCCTTGGCCATGCACTGCGCAAAGTTGATGTTCGCAGCCTTGCTCGCACTATACGGCGGATCGGTCTGAGACCCAATTTGACCTGCGACGGAAGCAAGAAACACAAAACTGCCATAACGTTTTGCAGTTAGTACTGGTGCCAAACAATGAGCGACGTTCACCATGCCCATAATGTTGATTTCGAGCGTCTTCTTCCAATCGACTGGTTCGAGATTCGTAAACGGGAATCCGAACTTGCCCGACCCAATGGCAGCGCAGTGCACGACGTGATGCAACGGCTGGTCATGGTTCGTGGCGGCCTGAGTTGCCAGTGTGATTTGTCCCAAATCCACCAAATCCAATATATAGGCCTCGGCGGCTACGCCGGTGCTTTTGAATTCGGCTGCGACCTCTCTCACTTTGTCAGAAACGTCCCACAAAACGAGGCTGGCTCCCTCTTCGGCAAACAATCGGGCTGTAGCCAGACCAATACCGCTGGCTGCACCAGTAATGAGCACTCGATGATTCTTTAGCTTGAGATCCACGGTTGTTAAATCGATTTAAGGAGTATGCTATTGAGCGGTAAAGCCACCGTCGAGCGATAAGGTAGCACCCGTAAAGAATGTGGCATGGTCGCTCGAAAGAAAGACGATAAACTTGCCAACTTCGTCAGCAGTCGCGATTCGACCGAGAGGATGCTGAGATCGCAAGCCCTGAATAAATGCTTCAGGATCTTTCGTTTGCTTGGCTGACGAGTAGACGACAGGTGTATCGACCGTGCCTAAGGCTAATGTGTTGACCCTAATTCCACTGGCGGCATATTCAATTGCCATTTGCCGAGTCATTTGATGGACGGCGCCTTTGGATGCGGCATAGGCACCTTGGTTCTTAAGACCAACCAAACCAGAGATGGAACCTATGTTTAGAATCAATCCACTTTGCTGTTTGAGCATCACCGGCACAATCTGTCGAGCGGCCAAAAAGATCGCTTTGACGTTCGTGTTCATGATCCAATCCCAGTCTTGATCGGAGTGAGTATGGATCGGTTTGACAATATTCACACCCGCATTGTTAATCAGAATATCGACTTGGCCATAATGCTCCAAAGCAGCGGAAACAAATCGGCTGACGGTTTCATCCGAAGCGACGTCTCCTTGAACATAGACCAATCGAGGTTTCGGTCCTTCCATAAACGGCGAGAACTCGACGGGTGCCTTGGCAGCTAAATCGACCGCCACAATGCCGGTGATACCGGACTCAAGCAAACATAGAGTCGTTGCAAGCCCCACTCCGGACGCCGCTCCGGTCAGAATCGCAATTTTGTTGACGAGGTTAATTTCCATGTTTTGTAACCGTTAGCTTTGATCGCGATCCGTGCTGCGAAGAATAGTCGTACATCAATTAGCCAATGGCAAATTAGCGAATGGCAAAGATGGCTTCAAAGGACCGGATGTAAAGTGTCCCATGGCTAATGACTGGTGACGCGGTAACCGGGGCACCAACGTTGTTGGAGGAAACCAATTCGAATTCGGGCCCGGTCTTAACGACGCTGACTGTGCCATCGCTGGACGCCATATACAAATGTCCATCTGCATAAATCGGGCTGGTGCGATGCTGCGAAGAGTGGACTCTTTGCAAATAAACCTCTTTGCCTGTATCCCACTCAACACATTGCAATCGGCCGTCTTTCTGAAGCAGATAGATATAGTTATCGACCGCAACAGGAATGGAAACATCAGGCGTTTTCGGCGACACCCATGCGACCGCTTGTGCCTTTGCCGAACTGTCCCCTTTGAGCTGCTCTAGATTAAGTGAGACCAGCGGGCCTTCTTTGGCGGTTGGTACAATCACTCGGCCGCGCGTGATGAGTGGAGATGCTACGAATCGAAAGGTTGGGTCGTTTTGTTTTGGATTCCAACGAGTTGGGCCGTTTAGCTCTGCAAACCGCCACAGCTCTTTACCGGTTACCAAATCATGAGCCGTGATACAGTCGGCACCGTGCACCACCAGCATCGCGCTCTCGCCCTCGCGATGAATAAAGGGGGAGGCGTAAGAATGTTTGCACTCGAAATCGGCATTGGTCACTCGATCGTGCACCCAAACCGTTGCACCGGTCCCCTTTTCCAGTTTGATCACTTGGCCGGTTCGTGTATCGTCGCCTCGTTGCATGCGGCCGTGAATCAATTGTAGATAAAGATAATCGCCATCTAAAACGGGCGTCGATGTTAGTCCAAACTGAATGTCCAGTGCGCCAAATCGCTCGCCAACATCGAACTTCCAGACTTCTTTGCCTTCGACCGTCAAACACGCGAGTGTGCCATTCGAGAAGAAGACCCACACATGCTTGCCATCGGAAACGGGGGACGCGGAGGCGGAATTTCCTTCATCACCCCGAGCTGGTTGATCACCCGTTGCAAGTTTGGTCTTCCAAAGCACTTCTCCATTTTCAGCGGAGAGCCCCATGGCAACCAAATCACCCGCATCACCACTCGTTAAGAAAATACGTCCGTCGACAACAATCGGTGTCGAGCCACCACGGCCCGGTAACGGAGTCTTCCATTTGACGTTGGAGTCCAATGACCAGTTCGAAACGATTCCGCGCTCGGTAGAGTGGCCATCGTTGGCGGGGCCTCGCCATTGTCGCCAATCTTCTGCCAATGCACCACTGCAAGGTACAGCGACAAGAGTGCAAATCGCGGTTAACTGTCGTAATAAAGTCTTCATCATGTAGAAATTAAATGGGAGGGTAGCAGAGGTGGGATGGCCGTGTATTGGTTTTGCCCGAGTGTTAGTTTTGGCCAGGATCAATGTCCACAGCGCACGATCTACGTTTCGTCGTACGAAGCTTCCAAATTGCGAAACCAACGAAAAGTCCCAGGCAACCTAGTATCGGCAAAGCATGTGTTGGAGCAAGCAACCAATGCATGATTCCTGATTGCGGTGCATGGTGGTCGTGCCCAGGGTGAGCGCAAGCGGTGTTCGCTGGCAGGGACACCAACGCGGCAATGAGCAATGCGAGTCGCATAACCATAAAACGATCTGTAAAGCCGAATGGACTCGTTCCGAGCCGTGCGGGGGTACATTTGATCTTCATGGGAATACTTTCTTCTGCCGCGGCTCTCGTTGGAATGAATATGCGATCCGAATATGTGGCTCGCCACCAATCGTGAATTCGCGATTGTATAGTGTAGCAGAGGGTTATCGATTGATGAAGAAGTCTCGACGATTACCTGCGTACCCCGAAAACCAGTGAGCCCCGGAAACTAGTGATCCAAAGTCATACCGCTGGGCAGCAAATCACGGATTTTTGTCGGTCCATGCGTTGGTTTTTGGGGATCAAGAAAACCGACCCAAACCTCGGCATTCGGCGCAAATTCATGGATAAATTGTCGGCAAATGCCACAACAACTTACCGCTTGAGGCGACACGACCACGATGGTTTCCCAATCTCGATCTCGCTCAAAAATGGCTTTCGATCCGGCGACTCGTTCCGCGCATAGAGTGACTCCGAACGACGCATTCTCGATGTTGCAACCCGCGTAAACTTTGCCTTTCGATGTTTGTATTGCGCATCCAACGGCAAACTGGCTATAGGGGTTGTAAGCCCGCGATGCAGCATCTCTCGCAATCTGAAAAAGTTCATCAAGGTGCAGAGGTGTAGACATGTTAAGTTCTATCGAGACCGTTGAAGCTGAAACAGTTCGAACATCGGGTCGGCTATTTGGTCGGCGCTCGACTTGGTGAGCTCTTCAGAGAGGACTTGATCAAGTTGCCCTTGAAAGATTTTTTCAGCCTGACCGCCGTTGAAATAAGCGGCTCCCTCCTGCGTGCTTCGGAGAGAGGAGAGCATTTGCGAGAAGAAAGTTTGGCCAACGAAGTTATGGAAAGCCTTGCGCAATTGTTCCTGCTCGACATCTTTTTCTTTCGGAGCAACATTGGAGTCGGATTCACCTGAACGAGATGGCTCGGACGATTTCGGATCGACACGAGCGTCATTGTTCCGGGTCACGACATCGGTCAGCAAACTTGAGAATCCAAGCTTGCTCGGATCGTTAGCTTCGGAGTCAAGCGTCTTCTCCGCGAGTTGCGATCCGGCGCTAGAAATGGATTTGATTGGGAAAGATAGATTCATGGGTTACTCAATAATCAATTCGCCGTACATGTTCCCCTGCTTGTGTATCCCTTTGATGATTGCAACGATGTCTTTCGTAGGAACGCTTAGGACATTCAGTGCATCAACCAAATTCTTAAGCTTTGGTTTGGCGGGATCATCTTTTGGATTGACTTCAACAAAGCTGCCAACGGGGCCGCCTCGCGCATTTTGCGGGGCAATCGTCAAACTGCCGTACGAGACCGCGACGGGAGCTATCGTGACATCTTCACCAATAACGATGACGTCATTTCGTTCGTTGATGTAGACTCGTTTTTTGTTGGCCACGTTGACGAGTGGGATTCGCTCGATTTGTGCAACGAATTGAACAGGCGTTTCGCGATATTCTTCTGGAATGTTGACGACGATATGTTTCGGATCGATGGCGGTCGCGATGGTACGACGCTTTTTGTTTTTATAGTCTGCTGCGTTTCCGCCGAGGGAACCATCATCGGGGGAAAAGTATTCATCGATGCGGTCTGCGACGATCTGTGCTGTAGCAAAACTACTGTGGGGTTGAGGCAAAACCAGCGTGACTCGATTGTCTTCCACAAAAGGGTTTTTGACCGATTGCTCCATTTTGCATCCGTTTGCAATTCGCCCCGTCGTTGGCAGCTTGGGATTGTCGACGGTTATCGCACCATTGGCGATTCCATAAACGATGTCTCCGCGTGGACCGAGCAGCAAGGTTTGAACTAGATTGCCCCCTTCCAAACTCTTTGCAGACAGAGCACTAATACTGCAATCAACCTTGTCCCCTTGAATGGCACCATGCGAAGGAATAGTCGCTTGAACTAGCACCATGGCCACGTTTTTGGCATTGGTAAGTTCTTTTTCGATAATCTTACCTTGCATATCGATGGATGGATTGCCACCTAACTTTAAAAGAGCTTGGCCAAGCGATCGGCTTGTGGCTTTAAAATCACCGTCGCCGGTTCCTTTGAGACCTACGACCAAACCGATTCCGTGGATTGTGTTCTCTTCTTGACCTTGGTAGCGACAGATATCGCCGATCCGTAAATCACCGCGTGCGGATTCGCTGGTCCAGTTGGCTAGAGCTAATACAATCAGGCACAAACATTGGTATGGGCTTTTCAAATTCACCAACATCGTTTTATCCCTCGATCTAGATTCGTCGAACGCACCGATTTTGGTAATACAACAGATCGGCAATCGGTTGCTAGGCCGCTTTACGAGGGACTGACGGTACGGGCAGAATGGGTAGTTTAGAGGAACATCAGACGACCCGATTTCGATCGATTGCAGGAAATCGAGGAGGTGATTCTTAACGGAAACCACACGAAAAACGCCTTCTAAAGATAGCATTTGTTCAAGTGTTTTCGTTATGCTTATCCGTCCGAAGCCCGAGTCGGCCACCGATATCGTGGATGACTTTGCTTTGGCTAGGCTCTGGCTTAGAACCATCACGTTTTATCGACCAACAGGTTTTATCGACCAAGATCGACCATCACTGCACATCGACCACCATCGCACTTTTCTGAATTCAACTCGCTGTATGCAACCAACACCTGAGAACATCATCGCCTTGTACCGACAGCGAGGAACTGAAATCTATGGCGACGAAAAAGTTACGCAGGCCGAGCATGCCATCCAATCGGCCGTTTTGGCAGAACGACAGGGGGCTGTCGATTCGCAGATCGTCGCTGCGTTATTGCATGATATTGGACATATCTTGGGAGAGGATAAATTACCGGCCAGCGACCTAGAGAACCTGGATGATGGTCACGAGAATCGAGCCTATCACTGGCTCTGCGAACATTTCGGACGCGAGGTGGCCGATCCCATTCGCCTGCATGTCGCGGCAAAGAGATATCTGTGCACTGTGACCCCAGACTATTGCGAAACATTATCACCTACGTCGTATAAAAGTTATCTTGATCAAGGAGGGCCGATGTCCGAAGCGGAATTGCAAGAGTTTCGGCAAGAGCCTTTTTTCGAACAAGCTATTGCACTGAGGCGATGGGATGATCAGGCAAAGGATTCGGAGATGGTGATTCCTGACATCTCGTTTTTTTCGGAACGACTTCAGGCGAGCCTCGATCGAAGCCGTTCGGTACGATGAGTTCGTCATCACCGGTTTCTCAATGGCTGGAAAAGTCGGCCTTTCGACTTAACGCTTGGGCGATGTTCGCTGCGTTTGCGACCTACTTTTGCATGTACATGTTTCGGAAGCCCTTTACTGCGGCGAGCTACCAGGGCGAAACCATAGCGGATTGGGATCAAAAGAGCGTATTGGTGGGCACCCAGGTGCTCGGTTATTTGATCTCCAAACTGATTGGGGTCAAAGTGATCTCGCAGATGCGTCCATCTCATCGTGCGGCAGGTATTTTGATTCTCATTGCGATTGCTGAAGGGGCTCTTTTGCTTTTTTCGGTTTTGCCGAGCCCATGGCATATCGTTGCGATTGGGCTCAACGGATTACCGCTAGGCATGGTTTTTGGTTTGGTGCTGGGCTTTCTAGAGGGGCGGCGCATGACAGAAGCCTTGACAGCGGGCTTGTGCACAAGTTTCATTTTGGCGGGCGGTTTCTCCAAGACCGTTGGGCAGTATTTGCTTGAGTTTTTACAAAACCAACTTCAGTTGCAGCCGGCTGTTGCCGAACGATGGATGCCCTTTTTAGCAGGTGCTTTGTTTATTGTGCCCATCTGTTTTAGCGTATGGATGCTGACTCAAATCCCCGCTCCCAATCTGGCGGATATGCAGCAGCGAAGTCAACGTGTACCCATGACGGGCGAGGATCGGATGCACATGCTTAGCAAATACGGCATAACGCTGCTCTCGATTGCAATCGTTTACTTTGTGGCGACGATTCTAAGAAGTTTGCGAGACGATTTTGCGCCAGAGATATTGGCGGGATTATCGAAAGATGTGAGACCGGGCGATTTTACGACGATTGAGCTCCAAGTAGCGTTATTGGTCTTGATCGTTAACGGGGCTTCAGTCTGGATTCGAGACAACCTCTATGCACTCTATGCGTCGCTCGCGGTATCCGCTGCGGGTTTTGCAATAATACTTATGGCGCTACGAATGAGAGAGGACATGGGATTCAGTCCTATCGTGTTCATGACGCTTCTCGGTGCAGGTCTCTATCTACCCTATGTTGCCATTCACACGACCGTTTTTGAACGACTCATTGCACTGACGCGAGATCGAGGCAACATTGGATTTTTGATGTATGTGGTCGATTCGATTGGCTATGTCGGTTATGTCGGGGTTATGTTTTTTCGAACGGGTGCATCGACTCGTGGTGGCGTTAACCCAGAGTTGTTTTTGAATCAGTTTCTTAGATTCTGTTGGTGGGGTTCCCTCGTCAGCCTAGCATTCGTGTTGATCGCATCGGTTTTTATCAAAAGGCTTCGCCAAAACCAGACCGAATCAAGCGGAGCGGTCGGCTCGCGACCGAGCGGTACCGAAGGCTGAGACAAACCCGAGAAAGAGCCATAGCAAATCGCTGGCATTGAACACCATTTTTAACGTACCAACAAAGCTTCCGTCACCAATTTCTTCTTTGATGTTCTCTTTTAATTCATTGGAAGCTAAAAATTGAGGATTGGTAGAGTCCGGGGACCAGCCTTTATGTCGCTGTTGGGATTCCGCGATTCTTCGATCGATGTCTTCGGTCGTGCTCGCGAGCCAAATGGGATTGGCAATCTCACGTAGCTGCCGTTCTTTTTCGACGAATTCGGGCTCTCCTAGATTTACGAAAAGCTCACCTGAGAAGTCCTTTCCGGTCACATAGCTAACCCGGTTGGTTGCATGCTCGCGAATCTCGGCGGGCAGTTCCCCTTTGTTTAGCAGCTCATCCACAATGACGATAAACTCCGTTTCGTTAGGCACAAACGTGGGAGCTTTTGCGGCCGCTTCTTTGAGCAGATCTTTCAAGCCTTGGGAATCCAGTTCTCGGAGCTTTGCACGCACGAGTGTTTTGAGCGTGTCCGATCGGAGCATAAAGATTTCGTTCGGAGTTTCCTCAAGATAGTTGTCCGATGCGTCGTTCGATTGAAGAAGATAGTCAGCGACCCGCACTTCGTAAGCCGCTTGCTTTTTAAGTTCTTCGTCAAGCTTACCGGGTTCGCTCAGCATGAGAATTTTGGCGGCGGTAGCATAGTTGGGATCGACTATCCAATCGGGATGTCGTTTTCGAGCGTTTTCGATCCAGGCTTCCTTTTGTTCTTTCGTTGCGTTTGAGACCGCGATTCGAATTTCTTTTCGAAACTCGGCCATCGGCTTGCCCATCAATTCGGTGTTGCCATTCCTTTCGTCGATTTCACGTCCGTTGATGACAATCGTTTGAGCATCCAACTCTTCGAAATAACCTCTGTTAAAGGTCTCGGCTAATACGAGCTTTTCCCCTTGGTACTGATTGTCGGCGATTTGTTGATCGACATAAGCATGCTCGTATTTGTTCGAGAGGAACATGTTCTGGATTTGTTCAAAGACGTCCACCCCCAACGCCACAATCATGATGATTGCGACCATGGCAAGCTTAGAGGCCAAGATCGAACAACCCGCAACGCCTGCAACCAAGGAGCAGTAGATCGCAGACGGATTTTTGGCAATGGAGCCGGCGGTTAAACCAATCAATGCACCGATGGCCCACGCCAAAATACCGATTTCAAGCTGGAAAGCTATGCGTACAGCGAGCCACGCTGCGGCGCAGAAAAACCCGACCAGAACCGCAGCGACTAGGCCTAACAAGGAACGCCCGAACGAGGGGCCCGGGGTTGTAGCCGCGTAGGTTTGTCCAGCGCGAGGCTCGGCGTAATCGTTGTTCCGTGATTCTGCGCTTTGAAACTCTGGGCTCTGCAATTTCGGAGGAACGGAGCCAGTCGAATTGGTTTGATCAGTTCGTGGCGTTGATAAAGGAGAGAAGTAGGGTGCCGTACGATTCCATTCCTTTGTTGCGTCCGACTCCATTGAATCAGATTCGTCAGAGTCCAATTCTTCTGCCGATAGAGGCACAGCCACGATGGCGCCGCACCCTGGGCACTTGGCTTGTTGACCTGCGTAGGCTGAAGCGACAGCGAGTTGAGTGCTACAGTAGGGGCAAGAAAAGTGAATCTTATCCGACATCGTAATGGCAAGCCTGTGCAGCAAAGGAAACGGGAATACTCGCGAAAGTCTACCCGATCTGCTGCCGACTCACAGCATGATGCCCGACAATTTATAGCTCATCGCATCGGGGGAAGAATTTTTAGAGTGCCCAGTCCGCCATCAACCCCCAGGATCTGCCCAGTGATCCAAGAGTTATCTTTGGACGCTAGAAACAGAATGGCGTTTGCAACATCGCTAGGTTCACCGAAACGTTGGAGCGGATGAAGAGATAAAGACGCCTCGGCGCTTCGATCATTTTTCCAAATTCTTTCGGTGAGCGGTGTTTTGACCAGCCCGGGCGCGACGGCGTTGATACGAATCTTCTTGGACGCATAGGTCGCAGCAGCGGACAACACCAAGCCTTCGATTCCCGATTTCGAGGCCGCGATCGCCTCATGGTTTTGCATACCGATACCGGCGGCGGCTGAACTGAGCAAGACGATGGAGCCACCGTTGGATTGCATTCGTGGAATGGCGGCTTTAACGACTCCTGCAGCGGTGGTTAAGTTAGTGCGAATCGTATCTTCCCAATCTTTTTGGGAGGTCAAATGCATTGGTTTGAGCAGTACTGAGCCCGCTAAGTTGATAGCACAATCCACTCCGCCGAGAACACCTTCGGCGGCCGAGAAGTGTTGGTCCAGCTGAGTCCAGTCACTTGCATCACAGCCGGCATATCCCCACCCGAACGCCTCCGCGATGGGTCTGAGGTTGTCCGCATTCCTGCCCATGAGAAACGCCTCGCCACCTGCGGAAGAGATTTTCTCGCACAACGAGCGACCGATACCGCCGGCGGCTCCAATGATGATTGCCTTCATAGCCACTAGTTTTCTTCTGTAAACAAAACGAACTTTTTTGGGCTCAACCATGATTGCTCTCAAAGAGGAGACAAACGACTGAGCCGGCTTACGATAGGAAAGTGGCAAGACCCGGAGGGACAAGAAAACCAGGCGAAACACCGGGGGCCAGGCTTATTTTTCCGCTTTTTCGTTTAAAAGTCCCAACATAATCCCTAAGTCCGTTACTTTGGCTTGACACGGATCGGCCGACATGTAAGACTTGATCGTACGTTGTTGGAACTCAGTGCATAGATGACTGATTGAGTCCGGCCACGGTTGGTGGGTTGAAATCAATGCATTTCGCAGTCCTCACCAGTACGCACGTCCGACACGCCCAGCACGCACGTCCAGCACCTCGCGGTTTTCTTCGTGGAAAAGATTACTCCAATAAGGTTTCTTGATCCTTTTGGTTGGCAAGCTCCCGGAGTTTGGTTCCCTCGCTGTTTGTTCTCGGCGGTTTCAGGGTTCTGTTCGCGAAAAGCGGTTATTTGAAATGCCAAGGATGGAGAGTTTTGTTCTCTCCAACGCAGTGTCTGCCCGGTCATTGCTCACTGAGGCGATTTTCCTGTTCATGATTTTTACTACAAGTCGTTGAATTTTGATGTGGAGTCGATCAGACCGACTGAGAGTCGTGGCTGTTTTCTCCCGTTAAGGTTTTAGTTCTCCCTCACTGGTGGATTCACAATCCCAGTTTCCTTCTTTTTCGGATTTGGTGTATGCCCAAGAAAAAGCGATTTCGTTCCCCACTTCATAATGATAACCTAGGATCTTCGGCAGGCCCTCGCCCCCGAGTTAGACGCCCTCGCAGGCGGCGCGGACCTGGTTATCAACAGGCTTTTCAAGGGGACGATAACGCTCCTGCAGAAAACGTCGGAGAAGATGGCGAGCCTCTTCCCGAAGGCGAAGAAGGAGCCGAAGGCCAATCCGCTTCGCAACCCAAAGAGTCTGTCGAAGAGCCCGGCCAAGAGTTCTACGGCATGCTGGAAATGCATCCCAACGGTTACGGATTTTTGCGTTCGTCAGATAACAACTATTCCCGCGAACGAACCGATCCGTTTGTACCTGGAACGATGATCGAAAAATTCCGTCTGCGACAAGGGCTCAAGATCCGAGCCATTATGCAGCAAACCAGACGCTCTCAAGGGCCTCGCGTCAAAGAGATTCTGGACATCGAAGGGCTGAAGCCTGAAGAATACATCAACATAAAACCGTTCGATACGCTGACCCCGATCAACCCTGAACGTTGGCTCAAGCTCGAAATCGGACCACAGCCAATCACGAATCGAGTGATCGATTTGCTCGCCCCGCTCGGACGAGGCCAACGTGCACTAATCGTGGCTCCGCCTCGCTCGGGCAAGACGATTATGCTCCAGCATATCTCCAAGGGAATCGCGAGAAACTATCCCGAAGTCGAATTGATTGTTCTCCTCATCGATGAGCGGCCCGAAGAAGTAACCGACATGCGTCGGAACGTCGAGCGAGGCGAGGTTATCGCTAGCAGTTTGGACGAAGATGTCGAGTCGCACGTTCGGCTCAGCCAGTTGGTAGTCGATCGATGCCGACGGCTGGCAGAGATGGGTAAAGACGTATTCTTGCTCATGGACTCCATCACCAGACTCGCTCGTGCATTTAACAAGTACGTCGGTAACAATGGCCCCACCATGACCGGTGGTGTGAACATCAAAGCGATGGACATTCCAAAGAAGCTCTTCGCAACCGCTCGGGCATTCGAGCATGGCGGGTCGCTGACCATCGTTGGTACCGCTCTGGTCGACACGGGATCTCGCATGGATGAACTCATATTCCAAGAGTTCAAAGGGACCGGCAACATGGAATTGGTGCTCGATCGTAAACTGGCTGACCGTCGCGTTTGGCCTGCGATCGATATCTCGCAATCCGGTACGCGTCGCGAGGAATTGTTGCACGATGCCGATACCTATCATGCGGTGACCATGATTCGTCGAACTCTCAATTCGATGCATCCTGTCGAAGCAATGGAGCAACTAACCAAGCAACTATCCCGTTTCTCTAGCAATGCTGAGTTCTTAAAGCTCATTGCCAATGCCAAGATGATGGATTAGTGAATTGGTTGATGGAAGATCACTCCTTTCCAGCAGATGTTCGCATCAAATCTAGGCTCGATTTCGATCGAGCCTTTCGAGAGGGAATCGTGGTTGCAGATGACGTTCTCGTGTTGCATGTCATCCAGAGAAAGCTCGATCAAAGAGACTCAACCAGCCCGAACACAGACTCTTCAAAATCCCGTCTTGAGCATCCAAAGCAGTCTCCCAAAAACGGGGACCAAGCTCGATTGGGTTTGAGCGTTTCTAAACGAGTGGGTAACGCACCGACTCGCAATCGATGGAAGAGACTTATCCGAGAAGTTTTTCGCAAACATCGCACCAGCCTGCCGCCAGTTGATATCATCGCACGACCCAAGAAGGGTGCGGTAGCTGACCACGAGGCTATCGCGAAGTCATTCCCCTATTTGGTCTCTCGAGCAATGCGAAAACTCGCTCAAAACCAAAACTAAACGTACCACTCCACAACTCGCCTGCTGTAGGAATCCAACTGATTTCGATTCGGGATCATGTAGCGAATCCCAAAGGAGTCCACCACCAAGACTCCTTGATCGCTTAAACGCCTAACGTCCTTTTCGTCGTTAAGGATAAAGCTGGTGGAGCCACGGTCGGTCTCAACCTTCCACTCACATGGCTCGGAGTTGCCAGACACCCAAACGATCCGCTTTACAATGGGAACAAATTCCCGCTTCTCAAGCTCTTGTTCGAGCGTCGTGCGCTGATCGGGTTCGAGCATTCCCATTTCTTCGATACAGCATATTTCTCGTCCGGTCGCGTCTAAAATCGCGATCCAATCATCGGGCCTGGACAAAGGAAAAAGCCGAATGGGCCGAACATTCTCGACACGCGCATCACCACGACCGAGCAAGGTTAACTGTCCCAATGCATCGAGTTCGAACCGAATCAACTTTGGTTCGCTCCAGGATTCAGAATCGTGGCTTGGTTTATCGAGTTCCGTACTTTTCATGTTGATGATCCAACCGACCATGGATAGGTCGCTTCCAAGAATGAATCGTTTATTGCAGGACGGCTAGTTGGGCTTGATGAAGTTTTGCATAGGCACCATCTCTCGCCAATAAGTCATCGTGCTTTCCAATCTCAACAACCACACCTTTATCCATCACCACAATCCGATCAGCGTGGCGCAGTGTGCTAAGTCTATGTGCGATGGCTATGGTCGTGCGGCCTTTGACCAGATTGTCGAGTGCCGCTTGGATTTCGCGTTCTGTTTCGTTGTCGACGGCCGAGGTCGCTTCATCGAGAATCAAGAGACGCGGGTCCGTTAAGACCGCGCGGGCAATCGATATTCTCTGTCGCTCACCTCCCGATAGACCTTGGCCTCGCTCACCCACAATTGAGTCGTAGCCATCCGGAAGCCGACTGATAAAGCCATGCGCGTTAGCAGCCTTTGCCGCAGCAATAATGTCTTTAGGGGACGCGTCGGGACGCCCATAAGCAATGTTCTCGGCGATCGTACCAAAGAACAGATACGGTTCCTGGAGCACGATGCCCACATTGCTTCGGTAACTCTCAATAGGAAATTGCCGAATGTCGTGGCCATCGACCAAAATCGCACCTTCTGTAACATCGTAGAATCGGCAAACCAAGTTTACCAACGTACTTTTGCCAGAACCGCTGGAACCCACCAAGCCGATCAGCTCACCCGCACGAATCTTTAAATCGATTCCCGAAATGACTTCACGGTTGTCATATCGAAATCGAATCCCGCGCAGCTCTAACTCACCCCGCAATCGTCCCGGGTCAATGGGGTTCTGAGAATCCATAACGCTAGGTGTTCGATCCAGGATTTCGAATACCCGGAACGTTGCCGCCGCGGCCCGTTGCGTGTCCGCAAGCATGCGGCTCATGGAATCCAATCGAATGTAGAATCGACTGATGTAAGTGATGAAAACACCGAGTTTTCCAACGGTAATGGTTTGATGCGCAACGAGCCATGCACCATACGCCCAGATCAGCAATAAACCCACTTCTGTAAGTGCCGTGACGGTCGGTCCGAAAAACGACCACAGCTTGTTGATGCGTACGTTGGAATCGAGAACATGCTTATTCGCGTTTTCGAATCGAACCACTTCTCTGCGTTCCTGCGCGAATGCCTTGACCACACGAACACCAGGGATGGCGTCGGTAAGAACACTTACCATCGATTCCCACGCATGGCCGGCCCGCGCGAATCCATGCCGCAACCGGACTCTAACTAAGTGAGTCATCCAAGCGATCACCGGGAACGGCAACAGTGCGACCAATGCCAACCACGGATCAAGTTGAAAGAGAATGATCGATGTCAGAACGATCATCAATACATCCGTCACAAAGTCGAGCAGATGCTGACTTAGGAAGCTGCATATTCGATCCGAATCGCTGCTGATGCGCGAGATCAAATCGCCGGTGCGTTTCGCACCATAGAAGTCTAAGGATAACTTTTGCAAGTGCTTGTAGGTCTCGTTCCGCAGATCGCCACTGACCTGCTCACTGAGCAAACTCATGACATATGTTCGCGCCCAACCGAGCAACCAAGCCAACAATGCCGAGCCAATGAGCCCAAACAAATATGGCGCGAGATCTTGATAGTAGCGGGCAACAGTCAGCTCGGTATCGAGATTTTGCCAGGGGATCAAAACATTGTCGATCAACGGCATCGTCAGGTAGGGCCAAATGAGACCCGCCGCAGTCGCCGCCAGGGTTAACGCCACGCCCAATAAAGCGAGCCCCATTCTGCCTTTGGTAAAGCGAGTTAAACGCAACAAGCTCTTCGCTGCGGCTGGTGCTGCGATAGGCCCATCGATATCCATCGTTGGAATCAACTCTTCGCAGGATTGGTCCTGTGCAATCGAGTTTGCCAAGACCATGATGCGAGAGACATCGGATGCTTTGGCGGCCGTGAATGCCCACTCGGCAACCAACGACTGGTTGTTTAGCAGCTTCAAGCTACCCAAACCGGAAAAAACAGAAGATCGCAGCGCGAATGCTGATTGCAGTTCCCAGTCTCGCGTCTGTTTGCCGTTTCGAATTTCCAGCAATCGGCGTCCCGTCAGGACCAACATTATTTGGTCAAATTGACGATCTTGGTTAATGTCCAACGCAACTTGAAAGAGAATTCGCTCCCCTTCAGGCAACCCCGCCTGCCAAGTCGCCGTCAAGGAATCACCTCGCCCGTGTTCTTTGGCGGCATGGGTTGCGTTCTGTGCATTCATGGTAAAAGAAGAAGCCGCAATGCAGATTTAGAAAGGAAAATTGGGTTGTTTTTCTGACAAGATGCCAAGAATACGCAGTTTTTAGCGTTGCGGAATGCTACCCCACATCTGGACGAATGCTAGACCTTCCGGCGGGTTCTTTCGCTTTGAGCGACGGAAAACCACTCCCAACCGATACAACCGATGCCACGAAATTCTTTATCGCTCCCCTATAGCTTTCCACGAGTTGGCATCGATAATTAGGGGAAGTGTCCCGCATTTACGGGTTAAACATTCCGAGGCCGCTCGCGACACGGTTTATCACGATCGAATCGATTGAATCGCAGGCGTCCGAAGGAATGCGCAGGGTGCACATTTACAAGTGTCACATCGCTGAAGATCACCAACGCCGTTAGTTAACAACCATGCGGGATTTCGAAACCCATTCCTCCCCCTCCCCAGAAGCATAAATGCTCCTCTCACCAATTTGCCAATGCAGGCATTGTCGCGTCCTTGGTTTGATTCGCCGGTTTAATCAATGAAACTTGATTATTAACTCGACCGTTCGAAAATGTACCGTCGCCCTGAATCAATCTTCTTACATCTGAAATGTCAACCGAAAATACTTCTTCGCCTCTAACCATTCGCAAGGTTAGTATATTGCGAGGCCCCAATGTGTGGGCGAACTACCCAGTCATTGAAGCGATTGTCGATCTGGCCGATCTCAAGGATACGTCATCCGAGATGATCCCTGGGTTCAACGACCGTTTGATGTCGTGGTTCCCGACGATGATTGAACATCGGTGCAGCATCGGTGAGCGCGGTGGTTTCTTTGAGCGATTGCGTCGTGGTACCTACATGGCTCATATCTTGGAGCATGTTGTCCTCGAGTTGCAAACCCTTGCCGGAAACGAAGTCGGCTTTGGACGAGCCCGCGAGCTCGATGAAGAAGGGGTTTATCGAGTTGCGTTCGCTTATCACGACGAGAACGTTGGACTCGCCGCTTTGGAAGCTGGCAAACGAATTGTGCTCGCCGCAGTTCATGATACGTCGATCGATATCGCGGCCGAAGTCGCGCAGCTTAAGAGCTTGGTCCATGAGCATTGTTTGGGCCCGAGCACCTTGGGCATCGTCAAGGCGGCAAAAGAAAAAGGGATCCCGCACTACCGACTAAACGAAGGTAGTTTGGTCCAGTTGGGTTACGGTTCACGTCAGAGAAAGATCTGGACAGCGGAAACCGACCGAACGAGCGCCATCGGAGAGGCCATAGCCCAGGACAAAGAGCTCACACGACGCCTCCTTTACTCGTCCGGGATTCCCGTGCCTGAAGGATATGTCGTTACTAGCAAAGAGGAGGCCTGGGAAAAGGCCTTGGAAATTGGCGTGCCGGTCGTGGTAAAGCCGCAATGCGGCAATCATGGCCGTGGAGTTTCTACCAACCTGATTACCCAACAGGAAGTGGAACTCGCGTTTGAAAATGCTGAAA
Organism: Pirellula sp.; assembly: GCA_025459355.1. Lineage (GTDB taxonomy): Bacteria > Planctomycetota > Planctomycetia > Pirellulales > Pirellulaceae > JBKCUI01. Next base: position 15,724 of record JALOQS010000022.1, on the reverse strand, counting down.
AGGAAGAGCCGACGATTATTGTCGAAAAGTTCTTCGAGGGTGATGACTATCGTATGCTGGTTATCGGTAACCAATTGGTCGCCGTTGCTCGTCGCGAACCACCCAAGGTGATCGGCGACGGAGTTTCCACGATCCGGCAATTGGTCGATATCGTTAACCAAGACCCTTTGCGAAGCGATGGCCACTCGACCGTGATGAGCCACATTCCCTTGGACGACGTTTCCAAAGCGGTATTGGCCCAGCAGGGGCTGACGGTCGACGATGTTCCCGATGCAAAACAAGTTGTGTATATCCGTCGCAATGCGAATCTAAGCAGCGGTGGAACGGCATGCGACGTAACCGATTTGGTTCATCCTCAAGTTTCTGCTCGCGTGATCGAAGCCGCACAAGTCGTCGGGCTTGATATTGCCGGTATCGATGTTGTGGCTAAGGACATTTCCGTTCCGCTCGAATCTCAAAACGCTGGGATCGTCGAGGTGAATGCTGGTCCGGGGCTGCGCATGCACATCCAGCCAAGTGAAGGGAAGGGAAGGCCTGTTTGCGAAGCGATCGTCGATATGTTGTTCCCCTCGGGAAACAATGGACGCATTCCTATCATCGCTATCACTGGTGTCAACGGAAAGACAACGACCACTCGGCTAACCGCCCACATATTCCATTTGTCCGGAAAACGAATCGGCATGACCAGTACCGATGGCGTTTACTTTAACGGACGTCGTGTTGACGATGGCGATTGCAGTGGACCCAAGAGCGCAAAGCGTGTGCTCATGAATCCGAACATTGATGCGGCCGTGCTCGAAACGGCCCGCGGTGGCATTATCCGAGAAGGACTCGCGTTCGATAAATGCGATGTTGCAGTCGTAACCAACATCGGTGAGGGAGACCATCTCGGCTTAAACGGCATTAACACCATTGAACAACTCGCCAAAGTCAAGCGATGTATCGTGGATGTTGTCGATCCAAACGGATATGCCGTTCTGAATGCCGAGGACCCTCTGGTCTCCGATATGGCCAAGTATTGCAAGGGCCACGTCCTCTTTTTCTCACAAGATCCCAATCATCCGATCATTACGGAACATCGCGCCAAAGGTGGACGAGTCATTTTTATCCGCGACAACACAATCGTGTCGGCGCAGGGACAAAATGAGATAACGATCCTGCCTCTCGATCGCATTCCGATGACTCACGGAGGCAAGATCCGGTTCCAAGTCGAAAACGCCATGGCGGCACTCGGAGCGGCACTAGTTCAAGGCATACCGGTCGAACTCATCCGCGCTGGGCTGGAGTCCTTTAATTCGAATTCCGCCGCTTCGCCGGGACGATTCAATATTGTTCAATACAATCAGTGCACGCTGATCATCGATTATGGACATAACTCATCGGCTTTAAAGAGTTTGCTCTCGGCGCTATCGAACTTCCCCAACTCGCGACGATCTGCCGTTTACTCTGCTGCAGGTGACCGCCAAGACGGAGACATGATTCGGCAAGGGCAGATGCTCGGTCATCACTTTGATCGCGTGATTCTGTACGAAGGAAGTTATTGCCGAGGCCGAAAGCCTGGCGATATCGTACAGCTCTTTCGAGAAGGCTTGGCTTTGGGTGCACGCGTTCGAGATACCTCATGGTTCTCGTCGTGGCAAGAGAGTGTGCAGCACGCGCTCGATTCCGCAAAGCCTGATGAACTGATTCTCATTCAAGCAGATGTTGTTGACGAAACGGTTGAGTTCTTTAGCCGTCTCCCCGTGACCGACATGTCGGAAACGAAAAGCCTAGCCAATTTGGAACAATCCACCAATGCGGTCAACAATACCGTCAACAATGCTATCGAGAATGAACGAAGCTCCAAGCTCGTAACTTGATCGATCGTTCGTCGCAGCTTGCTCAACGAAGCTTGCTCAACGAAGCTTGCTCAACGAAGCTTGCAATCAAGGGGATGGTATTCGCGGCGCGTTGCCTATCCCTCTAATTTTCCCACGAGGTGCAATCCCTTGCACTTTGATAGGGATATCCATCGTGTGTTCAGCCAAGTTCCCTGCTGCATCAGCCGCTTTGATTTTCAGGAAGATCTCTGGCGGAAGATTAGGATTGGCAGCCCAAGCATATTTGCCTGAGTTGGTAAGCCCTGTTGTGATTTCTTGCCATGGTCCGTCGATCGTCGATCCATAATACAACGAGATCGGTCGTTCGCCAAAGTCTGGGTCGTTAGCGAGATACTCGATGATCAGTGAACCCGCTTCTGACCCGCGACCATACAGAGCGCTTTGAATTCTGACTTTGGGTGGAACCGTATCAACTTTCACCCATGCATCAGCATCGTCACCGGTTCTCGGTCTGTTTTGGGCCAAGCCGTTGTTTCCTACGATCACCATTCTAAAACCGAATAGGCCGTCGGATTCTACTTCAATGTCGAATGGTGTCGTTCGATCAGGGTCGTCTCCCCAATAATCCCATGTCTTTCCGGCATCGGTAGTACCCCACAGTTCTACGGTTCGGACGGGAACTCCGAGATCATTTTCGATCCCGTACTCCAGGCTAAAGGCTCTCTCACCGGAGAAAAGAGGCTGTGATGAAAGCTCCACGGGAGAGCCAAATGATGGCAGCGACGGAGTGTCCAATGGGGGAATATTTTTTGAATCGATTGTCAGAGGCAACGAAGAGGTTTGCGACGGATCGAACATTGGTTGACCGTCCGGCGATCGACGCCCCATGTCTGCGACCCGAGTGGCCCCACCATCGCTGCTCGAACGCGAGGTCATGGCGAGGATCTCTTCTTCCGACAAAGCGCGGATGGGAGGGTTGTTCGGGCTGTTCCTCGAACCGTTAAGGGCACCTTTGTTTAAGGCAGAGTTTGGAGGTACGCTTTCGGGCGCAGCGGGCCCAATCTCCAGAGCTTGGGACTGGTCTATTTTGCTTACCGGCAGTCCGAATCCTGGGATACCGCGTGAGTCGACGGCGATCGTTCTATCGGACTTTAGCGTCGGATCGAGCGCTCGCGCAGCAGCCTCTTGGCGTTGTTGATTAAGCAATTGTTCAATCAACTTTTGCTGATTTTCGATCAACTGTTGCTGGACTCCGAGGGAATCCACCTTGGGAGAGTTCGGTGCAACATTCTGTTGACCTAGCACATGCACTTTAGGCAATGCGTCCTTTTTTAGGACAGCGCCCGAGCCGATCGCTGGGCTGCTATTAACTTGGCTTGGGATTGAGTTTCGATTCGGTTGACTTGCGAATTGAATACCGTTCCGCCCCGCTGCTGTTTTAGGAATATCAGGCTTTCTCGTCACTTCAAAAGTGTTACCCGCCTTATCTTTGCCAGTCAGTCGAATGATGATTTGTCTCGTGGAGGGAGGTATCGTCCACGTTCCGGTTCCCAGCCAGTCTTGGGAATTTTGGTTTTGATCCAAGTCAAACGAAATCGGCTGCCATTCTTGGGTTTCTTCGGTTTGAAACTCTAGCCGGATCGAGTCCTTGTCTAGATTTGGTTCAGCGATCTGTATCCTGGCATTCAGATCGCCATAAGAATCCATATCGATCGCGAGTTTTGCGGTGGGCTTTTCCGTATCCACGCATATCCGAAGCGGCTCACCCGGATTATTGAACGTGCGACCAGAATCATCCACCATTTTCAAACGAAAGATGTAGTCTCCATTCTTCGGTGAACGGAATCGGAATTGCCTCGTTCGAACGTCACCTCGCGAGACAACATACCATGTCGCTCCGAGATCGTCCGAAGCCTCCAAGATAACTTCGCGTGGCGGAGTTCCGTTCGCGTCTACTTGAAAGGGGATGATAAACTCAGGGCGAGACCAAAAGATCACATCGTCTTGAGAGTGAGCTGGTGAGCTCCCTAGCCCGACCACGGCGAGCCCCAGAGCGGCGGTCAGGATTCGTCGTGAACGTTTTCGATTTTCATGGCTCGCGCGGAGATTTGGTTTTGAGCAAAGCATAGAATCGGGTTCGATCAAGAGAATCAGATAACGTATAAACAAACTGGGTTACGGGTAGTTCGCGCCCTTATCGTAGTTGCGAAGCGTTGGGCTGCTCTGCGACCCGTTCCGCCGATATACCGCGATGGAGCAATTCGGAGTAGTGGGATTCCAATTGTTGAAACTCCAAGCAATTCTGTTTGTTGGCAAAGAGAAACACTCTGCCAGTAGTTGGTTGAAAGGAACCGAACTCGCTTCGCCCGTCGATTAATTGACCGGTCTTTACAAAGTGAATCAAATCGTAGTTGCTTAAAGCCGGAGCGAATTCATCCGGAGCAGATAGGAACGTCCGCCTGGCCTCTTCGGAAGCACACAAGTAAACGCGACCTCGGTGTCGGACGGCGTACTCCAGTTTGCCCTCTACCCAATAGTCCGATGACTTGGTACGAACCGCCATGACGAGAGTCACCGGGCAGAATCCATCCAAACCATGTGCTAGTTGTGCCATCGGTTCGTGCTGCGATTCCGTCATATCCATGGGCGAGCCAGGCAACATGGCAGGATTATGCATAGGAGCGTTGTTGGCAAAGCCATGCATGTTGGGTTGAATCGCTGCGGCAATTGGCTGAACTGGAACGGGACGATTCGCAACAGGCAGTCTCACACCGGCTGGCGGATTGTTGGGCGCGAAATTTGGCGCGATGGTAGGCGCTGAAGTCTGCTGAGCAGGTGGCACCACTATAGGATTTTCAGCGATGTACGGATTTTCGATGCGGCGTTGTTTTGCGTTGGAGGGTGACTGATTTGTCGTTGGCGGAAGTCCAGTGACTCGACTCTGCGTAACGACGGGATGAACAACGGGACCGGTCATATTCGGATCGATTGAGGATTGGCCGGCTTGCATCATTTGCGTCGATGTTCGTTTGGCTAAGCGTCGTTCTTCGGCCTTGCGAGCAGCCATTTGTTCAACGTTCCAGTCTGCGCACTGCAGAGCGACGCGATCGACCAGTTGCGAGTAAACGGCGGCATCTTGGGGACTGGTCGTACGATACAGTTCTTTGCCTGTTGGGGTCAGGTAAACGTCCGTTGGCCAACTCGTGATGCGATAGCGTTCTCGCAAATCTTTTTCGCGATCGCCATTGATCTTGATGGCTACCATTTGCTTGTTGATTTTGCTGATCAACTCTGGATTTTTGTAAGCGCGTTTCTCCAGCATTTTGCAGGGCGGGCAGCTTTCACCATAGAAGTGAAGCATCAGCGGTAACTGATTGGCAGTCGCGTGATTGACCCCAGCCTCGAAATCGTCGAACCAGCGAATCGACGAATTATCAGCTAGCGATAGCGGACTGGACCAAAGCAGGATTCCGACGAGGACTAGAAATGTTGGGAATCCGGACTTAAGCATTTTTTTCTCGCAACGATTTTGGGAGCGTATGGGGCACGGCGAAAACGCACATGGTTTCGCATCGGTGTAATGAGGTTGTGAAGTTGAGCCGAATTTGCCAGTTCTACCGTTTTTGCATGTTGCGCCATGCGATCCCTTTAGATAGCGTTATCGGCCATGAGGAATGCTCTATTGACGTGAATGGCATCCAAGGGCTATTTCCCTTATTGAGGGAAAGTGACAGACCCAATCACTACTTAGGAAACGGATTTCAAACAAATGAAGAAACAATTTTTGGCCGCATTGGCCATATCGACTGTGTTTTACGTAGGTTGCGGCGGCGGAGACAAGCCCGTGGCCGATGCGCCTCCTCAGGTGCCTTCGAACACCAACACGCAAATGGTCTCCAGCGGCACTGCGGCACCATCCGCAGTGAACGCGGCAGTGGTTATACCGACCGAACCCAAAGAGATTGTTCGGGTCTTTTTGGAAGCCATGCGAAAGGGTGATGGCCAACAACTATCAGTCCTTTTTACTAACGCAGCCAGAAAAGAGATCGAACGTCAGGGGCTCCCGATAGATCCGACTGGATCAGCTCAAGCCACCTTTACAATCGATGAGGTAACAGAACAGGGAGAAGAGATTTTGGTCTCTACGACTTGGCTGGAGCCAGAGGCAGAAGGACAGCCGCCACAAAAAATGGAAGTGGTATGGATTCTGTACAAAGATGTTCCAGGTTGGCGAATTGCCGGCATGGCCGTTGCGACCGGTCCGACCGAAAACGATTTAGAGATCGTAAACTTTGAAAATCTTGACGAACCAACCATGGAACAGCCAGCCCCGCCGCAAGAGCGAGTGGCGAACCTGCCCAATGGACAAACCGCAGGGGGGCTCCCCGGTGGTGCTGTCCAGCCGGGACCGGCTAGCGCAGGCGGATTGCCGACCGGCGGAGCTTTCGGGGCATCGCCACAGCTGCCACCGCTTCCTGGTGCTGGCTCGCCTACATCCGGAGGGCTCCCCCCAGTGGGTGGTCTGCCAGCAGCCGGCGGGCTTCCACCGGCGAATTTGCCAAAGTAGCTCGGTTTCTCAAGGAAAAACTGGGTATTGAATTCTCGTCTGCCGACGAGAAGCACCTGGAAAAAGAAGTGAGCCTGCCTAATTCGGCAGGCTCTTTTGATTGAGTCTTCTTTTGAGGCAACTTTGTGGTTCTACGCCTTGGGAGCTGATCGAGGGCGATTTTTATTGGCATTCCACTCCAGGGCATTTTTTCTGGGGATAAAGCCTTTGGCCTTCATCAGATGTTCCTTTTTGCTAGAATCCCACCCGATCCCTGTGACAATTAACGGAGTCACGGGGATATTGAAACCATTCTTATCCTTTGAATTTTAATAAGCAGCTGAGGGGAGCACCCTGTTATGGCATCTATTGAGGAACGAGTCATCGATATTGTTGCGGAACAATTGGGCGTCGAAAAAGACAAGATTACCCGTGACACCCACTTCGTTAACGATTTGGGCGCCGATTCGTTGGACACGGTAGAATTGGTAATGGAACTCGAAGAGGAGTTTGACATTAGCATTCCTGAAGACGCTGCCGAGAAGATTCAGCGAGTAGGCGAGGCTGTCGACTACATCGAAAAGCAACAAGCTTAGATAAGCTGCCCATGACATACGTGGCGGCCCCGCTTCGTCGCGTCGCTGGCAGACAATGTAGAGCGGAAAAGCGATGAGACGACGTGTCGTAGTTACTGGTTTAGGTTGCGTGACTCCTCTTTCTTCGGACGTCAACGGACTGTGGAATGGGATTGTTGATGGAAAGAGTGGTATCCACCCGCTTTCCATCCTCGATACCACCAACCATAAGGTCAAGTTCGGCGGAGACGTGCAGAATTTTGAGCCTGGTCCCACCATAGACGCCAAAGAAGCAAAGAGGCTGGATCGCTTCACGCTCTTTGCCATGTACGCCGGCTTTTATGCGGTCAAAGATTCGGGACTCGATTTTTCAAAAGAAGATCCGTTCCGATGCGGAGCGATTCTCGGCTCCGGTATTGGTGGCCTCAATGAAATTGAGGAACAAATGTTTCGCCTCTTCAGCAAAGGGCCGGATCGCGTTAGCCCCTTTACCATCCCAAAAATGATGCTGAACGCGGCAGGCGGGAATATTGCCATTCAGTATGGTTTACAAGGACCCAATTTCGCAGTCGCTACAGCGTGTGCGAGCAGCAATAACGCAATGGGCGACGCGCTCAAAGCGATTCAATACGACGAAGCGGATATCATGATCACCGGCGGCACCGAGGCCGCGATCACCGCTATGGGGGTCTCTGGTTTTGCCAACATGAAGGCGCTATCGACTCGGAACGATGCCCCCGAAAAAGCCAGCCGCCCATTCGATGCGGATCGTGATGGATTCGTGTTGAGCGAAGGTTGCGGTGTTCTAGTCTTCGAAGAATACGAACACGCACGTCGACGAGGAGCACGAATCTATGGCGAAATCCTAGGCTACGGCGGCTCCTGCGATGCGGGACACATTACAGCCCCTGACGAACAAGGTCGCGGCGCAAGCCGAGCTATGTCCAACGCTTTACGCGATGCCAAGCTCTCAGCAGACCAAATTAGTTACATCAACGCGCACGGAACCAGTACACCCCTAGGCGACAAAGCAGAAACGGTTGCTATCAAGAACGTTTTTGGTGATGCTGCCCGGAGCGTCGCAATATCGAGCACCAAAGGTAGCTTGGGGCACGCGCTGGGCGCCAGCGGGGCCATCGAAATGATCCTCTCCGTGCTAGCTTGCTACAACGGCGTCATTCCTCCTACCATCAATCTCGATACACCCGATCCATCTTGCGATTTGGACTACACACCAAACGTTGCGAGAAAAGCCAATGTTCGCATCGCCATGAACAACAGCTTCGGATTCGGTGGACATAACGCAACGATGATTTGCGGACGAGTCGACTAGTGCTACAACTATGAGATAACCTTGATTGGAGAACCGCCGAAATCCTAACCCGCAGCGTGAGCGAGGGACAGCCCGCAGCGTGAGCGAGGGACAGCCCGCAGCGTGAGCGAGGGACAATATACCGGCAAATTCCCTTGCTTACGCGTCGGGTTATGATCGACATCATCTCCAAGTTGCGGCACTAGTTTTCTTTCCAGACAATGTCATTGCGGTCCTACCGCTTTGAAGCTCGGGCCATCTTTATCGCGATTGCTCTTCAAACAAAACTCCTTTTTTGATACCTCCTAGGATGACGTCTCATTCCTTCGAGGTCTCAAAATGGATGCCATCTTAAAAAATCTTGGCGATATCAAAACCGCCGTAACTACCGGAGATTGGAACACCCTTTGGCAAATGGGAGGGCAGTCTCTCATCAAAGCAATCGAAGCGTTGTTATTGATGTTGGTCTTCTATTTTGTTGCCAAGTACCTTTCACGAGCCATCGCGAATCCGCTATCGAAGCGAGTCGATCAAACACTGGGCAAGTTTGTTGAGAAACTTGTCTACCGTGGGTTGCTAGGCTTCGGGCTGCTCATTGTTCTCGCTTACTTTGGTGTGCAATCAGCTAGTTTCGCGGCCCTCATCGCGGCGATGGGATTCGCAATCGGCCTAGCCTTTCAGGGAACACTTTCCAATTTTGCGGCTGGCATCCTTATGTTGGTGTTCCGCCCTTTCAAAGTTGGCGATCTCGTCGTGGCGGGAGGCGTGACCGCGCGCGTCCAAGAAATCGATTTGTTTCATACCATCGTCGATACGCTCGATAATCGCCGACTGATCATCCCCAACAACTCGATCTCATCGAACACGATCGAAAACGTCACGTTTCACCCCCATCGTCGAATCGAAGTTCCGCTGAGCATATCGCATGACGCCAATCTCGACGCGACGAGAACCGTACTAACGCGTGCTCTCGACGCCGTTCCCGAAGTTCGCCATACGGAAGAACACCTCCAGCCACAAGTCTTGATTGTTGGCCTCACGAACATCTCTATCGAATGGGTCGTGAGGGGATGGGCGCCAACGGCCGATTTTGCGTTGGTCCGCGACAAACTTATCTACCAAATCAAGACTCACTTAAACCAATCCGAAATTGCCATCGCAGCACCTCAGATGGAGGTCAAGCTCAAGGAAAACACCGGAGCAAAATCTCTTTCGGGCAGAACACTCTCTATTGATTCCGACCTGATGCCGCACAATTCGCACGAAGAATCATCGGCATTCACCCGAAATCGACTAACACCTCGACGCGCCGAAGCAAGCTAGGCCTAACCTTGGCTTGGTTTCTGATCCAAAATGAGAACCATCGTTTTTTCCCCTGGCGATAATTGCAGCAAATCCGTGGCGGTTTGCGTTAAGCCGACACAAGACTCACTATGCTGATTATCAAAGTCGACGTTGGTTTCGATAGCGATAAATGGCCGTTCGAGGCGAGCCACTAATGCTTTGTGCTCTCCCGAGGATTCTACAAGTTTCCAGCTCGCCACTTTGGAGTTCGCCACGGCCTTAATTTTTGCGGTTTCACATTCCACGACAGGTCCGCCATCGAAGATATCGATAAGCGAGTTTCTTCGAAATCCCTCACCCTCAAGCATTGCCAACGCAGGCTTGGTTTGAGCATGAACCTGCCCGATCGCTTCGACCGCATCGTGTGGAAGCAACTCCAGATAAATGGGATACCTCGGCATCAAATCTCGGATGAACTTTTTGTCGATCATAGAAAGCGAATCTGCTCTCGGAAAATCGACCTTAAAAAAGTGTGCCCCGATCGCTTCCCAAAACGGACTGATCCCTTGCTCGTCTTGATGCCCACGCATTTCCGCGATGGTAGTGCTGGCGAACCTCTTGGGATGCGCTGCCATGTAAAGAAAGCGACTTAAACTCAGCAAACGACCACATCCTTTACCGTAGGCTACCAATCTCGGTGGGCCCATTGTGCTCCGTCACCAGGTGAAGTGAATGAACGAGTGTCTCTAACTGCAATAGCTCACTGATCGCTTTAGTGCTCTCAATCTTGTAGGCGTAAAACGGCTCGTACCCTCCAGTCTTTGAAAAGATGCAAGAAGTCCCCACTAGTGAATTGGACGTTAGATCTTCCAGCACCAGCACGTACGGTGCCCCCTCTGCTTTAGCTATCGATTTGGAGAAGGCAAAAACCGATTTTTCAAGTCTGTCTCGAAGCGTATCCTTGTCAATTTGCAAAGAAGTCATGCCAACGCTGGCCTGTCCAATTAACGCCCAGAGTTCGTCTAGGTCATTGAGTGTAGCTTCACGAATTCGAAACACGTCGCGTCCTCGTTTGAATGTGTGTCAATTACGCGAATGAGTATCGTGATTAGAAAGTCGAGGTGCAAGAATCAATCCGGCAATTTTATGCTGGCATTTTAGGTGGTCGAAAAAGAATCGTTGAGCCTCGATGACAACTTCTCAAAAATCCTCACTGGTCGAGCAAGGGCTAGTTTTGCTAAGCTCCAGAGATGAGTCATCCGATCAACAGTTGTTCTCAATCCACATCGGTTTGTCCGATTGCGTATGGTTCGCTAATGGCGATCCGATTTCGCATGGTTTACGCCTGCCTCATGTTGGCATTGCTAATCGCCTTACCATCAGGTTGCGGGGTTCTTAAGCCACAATCAATCCAACGGGTGAGAAACAATCTTCCCGTCGAACTAACACCTGACAGCGAACCTATCGTTGAACGTGGGGAGCCACGGCCGATCATTGATGGCTTCGGCTGGATCTGGGGAATTCCCGTCAAGATCCTTGTTTGGAATCGCCGTGCGGAGAATCACAGCATCTCGCCCGAAACCGAACAGTGGCTCGTTGACTACATGGTTGAGAACGATTTGTACGATGTCAAAGCGAGATTGAATCAATATCGCCCCTTTGACGATTGGCGTCGTCTGGTGAGAAACAAATCGGTGGCCTGGCCATGGCGATACACATTTGGTGTGGTTGCAACAGCCGGTGAGACGATTTTTCCTGGGCGATTGTTCGGCGGGGATCACTACAATCCGTATACGGCCACCATTCATTTGTATAGCGATATTCCATCTGTCGCGTTACACGAGGCAGCGCACGCAAAGGATTTTTCTAACCGAGAATATCCGGGGACCTATGCGGCTCTCTATACTCTACCTGTCGTCCCTCTGTACCATGAGAGAGTGGCCACGAATGATGTGCTCGCCTACGCAGAACAGAGTGGAGACAGGACGCTTCAACAAGAGTCTCGACACGTGCTTTATCCCGCTTACGGAACCTACGCAGGCTCAGCAGCAGGCTCAGCGGTAAGCCAATGGTCTGCTCCTCTTTACGTTGCAGGTGTTCTCATCGGGCACGCTGCAGGCAGATACGAAGCTCAGCAATTGCCTTGATCACCTATGAACCCGCCCAGATGACGACAGGTGACCAAAAGTGCTGAAACAGACTCGATTCGAAAGTGCCAAAACACAATGGGAGATACCATCGGTCTCACGGACCGACCTCTCAATCATTTCGTATCGAGCATGTTTGTCAGTTTGTTTCGTGTTGAACCTGCTCGCAATCGGATGCTCGACCAACAAGCCCTATCGATATGGTCGAACCAACGAATCCCAGGTCCCGTATCAATCAACCATCGCTTCTGTCCTAGATGGACGCGAGGGGCATCCGAAGCTAGATGCGATCGAAAACCATTTGTATGCTCCCATCGATGCATTGAGAGCTAGGCTTTCACGATCGAATTGGACTAGGCAATCCATGGCCGAGCAGCGCGAGCTCGCCGCATCGCAGGCCATAACTTATCTATCGCAAAATGATCTATCGGATGTCCATGTAGCATGGCGAGAATATAATCCGGCTGATCAGTGGCGACGATTGTGGAACAATGAAGACATTCATCCCGTGTGGAAGTACACGGATGGAAGCGTGCGAGTCATTGCATCCACCATTCTTCCGGAACGGGTCTTTAGAATGGATCGATATAACCCACACACGAAAACGCTTCACCTGAACTCATCGGATCCGACACGAGCAGTTTACGCGGCGGCAACCGCCAAAGATTTTTTGGGGCACCCATGGCCTGGGCTGTACGCTGTGAGTCGATACTTGCCGATCGTACCAGCGTATCAACATAGTCGAATTGCGCAAGACGCCATCAGCTACGCTCAAAACCAAGAGGATTGGGAGTTTGAACGAAGGATGTATCCGACGGCTTACTCGCGTGTGGGAGGCAGTTTGCTATCCGAGGTTTACGGAGTCGCACCAGGAACATCCGGCATGCCGTTTTTTGCGGGCCCAGTCATGTCCCTGACGGGGCGACTCGTTGGAAGGGGTGTTGGGAGATGGCATGCGAACAATCGTCAGCAACAGATTCGAGAAAGCGCGTACCCTACCGATTCTGGCGGTCCTGTCGCGGGAGGGCTGGAGGTAACCAGTCGTGAGGAATTCTAGCGTGGTAACTCCGATTTGATGACAGTGTGCATTTCGCTGTTTTGCGTCAGCCTCGTCCCAAGTCAAAGCGCAAACGCAAAGTGTTGAGAAAAGAATGGAGGAGTACGCGATTCCAATGCCTAGTCGAAGACTCAATCTTTTCGCTTCGAAGACACTAAACCACGATCTTTGCTAGTCCAAGATTTTGATCGTGCATTGAGTGCCTGAGCGTTCGATCTGGACTCGGCCGGCTTTTCCAATTTCAGCCAATATATCGTCCATGGTGGCGCGCTGGTATGTGATTTTGATCTCGCGTTTCGCGACAGCATCTGGCAACGGCCAAGGCGTAAATTGAAGCTTCATCGTTTTCGAAACAGCCTCCAAAACGCTTCCCAAAGTGCCTCGCAATTCCCCTTGATAGACCGAGCTACCCGAGTTGGGTTTCGCATACGTGGCTTTAGGAATGAGTGGAGCGACCAATTTCAGATGTTCTGCGGGAGTCGCTGAAATCAACCACGTCCGGTTTTGCGTCTCGATGACCACCTCGGGATGCTCCCGCTTCCAACTTTTGCAATGCTCATCACCGAGTCGTTTGAGTTGGTCCGCTGTGTAAGTCCATTCGACTCTATTGCTAGAACTCACGCCGTCCGCTAAACGCTTAATCGTGATTGGCTTGGCAGATAGATCGAGTTCTAGCTGAAGGCTGCTGAGGATACAAGTCGCGGCAGTGAGCAAACTCTCTTGAGTGAATTGTCTAGCCGGCCAGATATCGGATTCGACCAATTCCATCCATTCCCCCTCGGACTTGATCGCTTTACTCAGTTGAGAGGCAATCGTTTTAGAGTCTGCGCCAGCTGACCACTGCATCGGTGCAGCGACAGGTTTTGACCAAAGATTTCCAGGCGAAGAGGTTTTGTTTCGCCAGTACTGTGAAGCAATTCGATCGGCTTTCTCAAAAGGTGCAATCACAACGAGATCATCTAAAATAACCAGCTTGGAATCGAGCTTTTTAGATAGTTCAGTAAGCATGTCGGCGAGTGTTGCGATCTCTTTAGAAATCACGACCGCACGATCACGCGGTACGTCCATGTCGATCCAAATGGTGACGTTGTAGGCGCTGGATACAACACGACACGCTTCTTCTGCCGACGTGTTGATTTCTTGAAGCCAAGGAGCTTGCAAGCGTTTGTAAGTGCTGACAAATTCCTTGCCCAGAAATGGATGTTGACCATAGGCGTGCGTGCCCAATGAGCAAATGAGGAATAGAAAAACAAACCATGTCAAGCATGTTGTCGGTAAGTTTTTGATCTTAAAAACAACTTGCTGAGAAACGTTGCGAACGTCTGGTTGGGCAATTAGAGTGAGATCATTGGGTAAAAACATATGGGAACTTTTTAAGGTTTAGCAGATCGAATCTTGAGTGAATAGGTTTTGAAAAGGTAACGACTGCATGACCAAACTAAACGACTTTTTTGAAAACTATCTGGCCCAGACCATCGGCGACGATCACACCATTGTAATCTCAACGGTTGAGGGGCGGACTCCGTTGTACTGGGTTGATCGAGTTCGCGAGTTGTATTCTCCAGCAACTTTGGAGCGATTGCTAGCCTCTAATCAACCGGATACACGACGAGCTGCGGCGTGGGCATTGAGGTATCTCGGAACGGAATCTCACTATAGACCGCTGGGAGCATTGTTACGAGATGATTCGCGCAGCGTTCGCACGAGTGCCGACGAAGCTCGTCGTGCGATCTGTTACAGGACTCAAAGTCCCTGGCATCGCAAAACGGCGTACGAGGTAGAACAGTTACTAGCCAATGGCTCCTATCGTCAGGCGATCGATCTGGCTAATCATCTGGCAGACGAAACAGAGGGTCGTGGCGACGTTTATTACCTCAGAGCGTGGATTCACTTTACCTATGGAAACATTGAATGCGCAGCAGATGACTGCAAGCGATGTTTGCAGCTGGATGCTTGTTCGTATCAAGCGTGTGTGGCACTGGGGCAGTGCTACTGGCATTTAGGCAATGATGGAGCAGCGATGGAATGCTATTTGGAGGCGGCCAGAATTTATCCAGATTGGGAGCCCGCTCGAACCGCGATTTCGGTTTTGGCGGGAGAGTAGTTCTTTTAGTCTATTGCGACGACGGTGAGATTAGTGGGCCGACTGCTCAGGGGTATTGACCGAATGGTTGGCTTGTTTTTCGATTGATTCCTCTTTTGCCGCGAGAGAATCGAGAATGCGATACAAGCTTCTTCGTGCAATCCCGAGTTCTTTGGCCGCTTTCGTTTTGTTGCCACGATTTCGCTTGAGTACTTCTTTGACGTGACGATGAGAGAGCGATTCTAACGGAATGGCATCCCCGATGCGAACTTCGGGTAGCGTCTCGTGCTCCAAAACGCTGATGGCATGATCAGAAGTCGTTTTTATTTCGGATGGCAGGTTAACAATATCGATTCGTTTATCGTCAGAGAGGATTTTGGCTCGTTCTAGTGCGTTGATCAATTGCCGAATATTTCCAGGCCAAGCATATCCCTGGAAAAGATCTGAGACCCCCGGACCGAGTGTCCAATCCTCACCGAGCCAATGCTGTATAAGCAACGGAATGTCTTCCGTGCGTTCTCGCAAAGGTGGAATCTTGATTGACAGGACGTTCACGCGATAGAAAAGATCTTCTCGAAATCGACCTTCGGAAACTTCTTTGCCCAGATCGCGGTTTGTGGCTGCAATCAACCGAACTTTAACTTTACGTTCTTTCGTCGAACCGATTCGGCGCATCGAACCATCCTCGAGAACCCGAAGCAATTTCGCTTGTAGTCCCCCCGCCAATTCACCGAACTCATCGATGAAAAGGGTTCCTCCGTCGGCGATTTCGAACAAACCAAGCTTCGAGTCAACAGCGCCGGTAAAGGCACCTTTTTCGTGGCCAAACAATTCGCTTTCCAAAAGAGATTCGGGAAGTGCTGCGCAATTGATGACGACCAAAGGCTTATCGGCGAGTCC
>JALOQS010000182.1 GCA_025459355.1 Pirellula sp. | reverse complement strand
GAAACCTTGGGCTGGACCGCTGCCATCGTTGCTCTCGATGCGATGGCCAAGTCGAGCTCGATCGAAGTCATCCAAGCGGAATGGAACGATATGCTCGGCTCGATCATCAAGATTCGAGGCTCCGTCAGCGATGTTGAAAATGCTCTCGCGGCCGGCGGAAATGCGGCTAGAGCGTTCTATCCCAATTCGCCCACTGGTAACACCACCGTCCTGACGATCCCCAATCCCCATCCCGATGCCCGAAATATCATCATTAGCCCTGCCGAATACAACGCCTTGATCGAACAGCCCGTCGTCAAATACCCTCACCCAGATTCCACTGAAACAGGTTCAACAACTATGTCATCCCCCCCAAATTCCTACGCTCTCGGTTTTATCGAAACACAAGGCTTTACGGCGGTCTTCGAAGCAATCGATACGGCATGCAAATCGGCTTCTGTCGAAGTGGTCGGAAAAGAAAAGCTGGGTGGTGGATATGTGACTGTCGTCATTCGTGGCGATGTCGCAGCAGTAAGTGCGGCTATCGATGCTGCCAAACCGCGTGTCGAAGGACTAGGAAAACTAATCGCGTGCCATGTCATTGCAAGACCCAGCGCCGCAGCCCTTTCATTGCTTCCCAAATAAGCAAGCACACTCAGGTGCAGCTGCTGGTTAAACGCAGTCCGTGCTTTCCACGAAAAAAGCCGCAGACCGAGCCGATGACGTTGCGTACATTGGTCGCTCTGCAGCTATTTCGTTTACTGCCCCTCAATCCAGAAAAGTGCAGCTTGACGTAAGGTCACTCTCCTCAGAGTCTCTTACTTCTTGAGGTCTTTCAGCATTTCTTTGATCTCGCGTATCTCATTTCGGATCTCTTCGAGTTCTTTCTTGAGATCGGACGAATCAGCCGTTGCACCAAAGACACTCATCGCTCCTGGATTACCCGTGGCCTCGAAAACCCAGCCCGACTGCGGGGCACGGAGTAACTGAATGTTCTCAACGATCTTGTCCATCTCTTTGATTTCCGATGGCTTTACTTTGATCTCCATCGAGTCATCATCACGTTGGATTTGCAAAGTGATTTCTTGACCTTCTTTGCCAGCCACTTGAATAGTCTTGGTCAGTTGATCAACAGTCTTGAGCTCCTCACCGTTGATCTTCAATACCACATCCCCCTCCTTGATTCCCGCTTCGTCAGGAAAAACGGCTTCAATTCGAACGCCGGGCTCTGGTTCCTCACCCTCCGTGGTCGTGACGGTTGTCTGCACTCCGATGCGATACTTTTGATCACCAACGACTCGCATAACTCGAGTCATCATTTCGCCATCTGTATTCAAGTCCAAGTCGGCGACATTAAGGGTCATCGCCATCGCTTTGTTCTTCCACAACTCCGCCTGCTTCTCCAGCCCCTCGGCTTGCTTCTGCAGTTCCTCGACTTGTACAGTGGCTACGCCAGTTGTTGTCACGGCTGAGGTTGATGGCAACTCAGCAAGCTTAGCTTTCAGCTGTGCAAGAACTTTCTCTTTAACATCCGCTGCGACACCTGCCTTCTCCATGGCTTCGAGAACCTTCTTCTCGATTTCTTTGGAATCAGCGGAAGTTTGGAGAACAATCGACGACGATTTCTTTAGCGGCTTCGCTTCCTTCGCTTCTTCCTGTGCATAAAGAGTTGGGGTCAATGTCAACAACGTAGCCAAACTCCACGCTGGGGAACCAAACATGTACTTTTTCATAACACCACTTCCATTAAGTAAGTTAAAACGAATCGAAAAAATGTTCTGGTTGTTTACAGGACTACTGACCGTACGGCCGTAAACCGACTTCTTGTATTGGCACGATCACTTTGCGACCGTCCTGCAATTGACCGGTAAAATAATTGTTTTGAAGATCAAGCTCGTATCCGTTGCGGCGTAATTGATCTTTCGCTTTTTCAATCTCGTAAGCTCGCTTCGCGTAAACCAAAGCTGGGTCAACTTGACTAACGTCGTATACCGGAATTTCATAGCGGTTTCCGCTGCCACGCAAATCCGCCACGGGAAGCGTTCTTTCATACTCTTCCTGGGTTAAGCCTCGAGTATTGTCGGAGTTGGAGTGGGGGGGTCGATCACCAACTAACAGTCCGCCTGAATTCGATCCCCAAGGAACTGAGCTAATATCACCTCGCATTACAAAGCGACCAATGGCGATACCAACCGATAGCATTAAACATGCCGCTAAAACGGGCCCCGTATACCAATGCTTCTTAACCCGACCGTTGTTAGTCTCTGTAATACCTGTTAGCGAAGTAAGTGAACCGGACGTTGACTCGGTTCGAGCTGCAGTCGATGCTTCATGTCTCATCAAGCGGATCTCGTTGCGGAACGTTTGTTCCTCTAACAACGCCAACGCTAACTCTCGCCATTGTTCTGGCTGATTATCAATCTGATTCAATAGTCGGCGTCGCTCTGCGGCGGAGCACTCACCATCTACTAACGCTTGTAATCGAATGGGATCTATCATTTTGGTTCTATTCCAAAGCAATTTTGTTTGGTCTTAAACAATCAAATTGGATTAATGAAAATCTGCAAGCTTGGCTCTCAACGCTCTTCGCGCCTTGAGAAGCCGATACTCGACCGTCTTGATCGAAATGCCGAGATGTTCTGAAATGTCCTGATACCCCCATCCCTCCGTGTACTTGAGTAACAGCAATTGGCGGTCCTGAGGACGCAACTGTGCCATGGCTCTCTGAACTGCTTTATCGTCCTCTTCCTTCATAAGCCACTCACCCGGCGCAGGGGCAACGAATTCCTCCGGCCCTGGCCCCTTGGCAACGACTCCCTCGATCAATCGCCGCCGCCGACCCGTGACGCGATGGTGATTGATCACTTTTCGAAGAGCGATTCGATACAACCAGGGCGCAACTTTTTCGGGATCGACGGGCCGGCTTCGCTGAGAAATCGCTGCTAAAGCAACCTCTTGCAATACGTCTTCCGCCGCCTGCCTGTCTGACAAACGCGAGCTTATCACCGTTTCCAGCCACCTTCGGTGACTATCCAGGGCCTTTGCCCAATCGATCGTCATCACGCTCTCTTCCATCGAATATCTCAAAGCCAATTCGCTCATGATGGTACTAAAGTCGCGGGTCGACCATCCTCCCCTGACGGCATCTTGAGAAATTTAAGAAAACACCCCTCCGGCGGGGGGCTAGCCTCGCGAAATCCGCAAAACCCGTCAAAAGTCTGAGAATTCTGACTGGCTGCAAAAGAAACGGACCGTCGGGAATCTCTCGGCCAGGAGCCGCGACAATCGCTGCATGGCAAAAAATTCGCTCGCATGATGCCCGATTTGAACCAGGCAAATGTCACGTGCCTGGGCCTCCAAACACTGGTGGTAGGTGGCCTCACCGGTAAGAAAGCAATCGCACTCTTTTTTCGATGCGAGCTCTAAACAACTGCCGCCGCTACCGCAGACGATCCCAACCCGGCGTATCTGCCGATCGAGAGTGTGTGTTTGCCGATACGAGATCTTACCTAGTTTATCAGCCAGCAACTGTTGAAGTTGCGAGGCGACTACGGGAACGGAAAAAACTCCACAGCGCCCAGTGCCAACCTGCCCAGGGTTGGGTGGTGACGCCGGAACCAATGGCTCAACATCTGCCAACTGTAATAGGTCCGCGAGTTGTTGATTGATGCCCCCCGCTGCGTTGTCCCATGCGGTGTGTGCACAGTACACTGCAATTCCATGTTCGGCCGCTTGCAATAGAATCGAACCGGTGGGCGTGCTCGTGGTGAGTCTCGTAATCGGCTTGAATGGAATCGGATGATGGGGAATGACCAAATCCACCTTTTCCGCAATCGCTTCGTCCAGCACGCGCTGCGTTAATGTTAAACATGTCATCGCGGAATGGATCGTTCGATTCGAACACCCTAACAGAAGCCCCACGTTGTCCCAACTCTCGGCCAACGATAGCGGCGCGATGGTGTTAAGTGTTGCCATCAATGAAGAGAGAGGAATCATCTGGCGGACTCCCGCTGGAGCATGGTATCCAGCAGTTTGGTCGTGTTGGCTGCCGTAGCAACTTTATAAGGACCGTTTTTGCTGTAGCCCCTCGCAAACTCATCGGCCGTCATGCTTTTCTTTCCTGCAACCTGAATTGCCGAAATGGAAAACAATCCATCGCTACAAACGAAACTCAACACTGGGACAGAACTCGAATCCAAAAGCCCTGCAGGTACATCCGCTTTAAAGACTACCGTTCCAACGCCCAATGAATCAACGCGACATGGCAGTGGCTGCCCCTGATGAACAATCACCCGAAAGCGATTTCCTGCCGGCGATTCCAGCTCGCAAAAACAACCCGGCCAGGGCTGCAATCCTCTCAATTGACGATCTAAAAGACGGACTGGGTATTCACAACGGATTTGTCCATCCATTTTGCTCAATCGGGGTGCTTTCGTCGTAAGCGTTTTATCTTGCTGAACACCTGTGACACCACCGGACTGCGACAATAACAACACGCTTTGCCGAACGGTATTGACCCCGAGTTGACTCAGTCTTTGTTCGAGCTCCCCGGCATGCTCGCTAGGCTCGATCGGAGTGGTATCAAACTGGATGACCGGACCTGCATCGAGCCCCGGTGTCATGTGGATCACGGACACTCCGGCAGTGGTGTCTCCACTCAAAATGGACCACTGAACAGGAGCCGCCCCCCGGTGACGTGGCAAGAGGGAACCATGTAAATTGATGCCTCCTAAACGTGACGTTTCCAGCGCCTCGCTAGACAAGATCTGGCCGTAATCACAAACAACCAAAAGGTCGGGCCTCAAACTTCTTACCAACTCCATCGAATCCGGTGTATTGATTGACTCAGGAGATTGATGCCTCAGTCCATGCTCGATGGCCCATAATCGCACGGGGCTGGGAGGTGGTCCCTTTTTGGAAACGGCGATCACTTCTGGCCGTGTTATGACACAAGCGATCTCGTGGCCGTCACTCCGCAACGCTTCGAACGAAGGGACTGCAAAAGGCCCCGTCCCCATCAATACCAACCGCATCCGTTCCTGCCCCACGTCGTTTCAGCCCCGCGTCAAAAGTAAACATCCAGGATAACTTCCTGAACCAATCGATCCAGCAAACTTAGATCTTTGATCCCGCGCCCTTTGTGAATGCCATAAAGGCCGATTCCAAGTTGATCTCTTCTTCGGAAAATTTCTTCAAAGCGATCCCTTGCGAAATCAATGTGGTCGCTATCGACGAATAATCTTCAACCCCAACGTTTAATGTCACTCTAAGCGAGCCGCTAGCCTCGGCAATCGTGTCAACCAAGTCGATGCCCTCAAGCAACTTAGCAGCCGAATTTAGCTGGGATTTGTTGGCTGTTTCGATCAAAAGAACAGTGCTAGGCCGAACTTTTTTTATGATCGACTGCACATCGTCATTTGCAATGAGAACCCCTGAATCGATGATGCCAACTTTATTGCAGACATCTGCCAACTCTGGCAAGATGTGGCTACTAACGATAATGGTCTTGCCCATCGCTCCCAGGCGTCGCATCAAGGCTCTCATCTCAATTCTCGCTCTGGGGTCCAAACCACTGAGTGGCTCATCCAATAGCAAAACGGCTGGATCATGCAGCAATACTCGCGCCAGCCCCAATCGTTGCGTTTGTCCACGTGACAACGTGTTGGCGTATGCGTCTCGCTTAAACTCTAAGTCGACAATCTCAAGCATTTCATCACATCGTTTGCGACGTGCATGCGAATCTATCCGATAAGCCGCAGCAAAAAACTCGAGATACTCGATAACCGTCATGTCATCATAAACACCGAAAAAATCGGGCATGTACCCGACCAAGCGACGTATCTCTTTGGGATGAGTATAGATCGAGTGCCCACAAACATACGCTTCGCCAAATGTTGGCGTTAACAACGTTGCGATGATCCGCATCGTGGTGGTCTTGCCCGCTCCGTTGGGACCGATGAACCCAAACAAATCCCCTTGGCCTAAATCCAAATCGATATCTCGGATGGCGTACATGTCGTCGTACTTTTTCGTCAACTGAGATGTCTTGATCACGATTTCTCTCTTATAAAGTTCAAGGGGCTGGCGAGCTGGCTGGGGCTGGCGAATTGGGCGAGGTCGACGAAGCAGATGGGCTTAACGAGCTACTTCCCTTCGTGACCGGGAGAATCACTCGGGCAAAACTAACCGACGTTCCCATCTCTAAGTCCGAACGATTTCCGTTTCGTGTCGCTGTCCAATCGACTTGCCGATTTTCCAATTCGCCAAACAGAATAGCGCGGTCTGCCTTCAACAGGTCGCTTTGATCCAACCACGACAAATACCGATTTTCTTGGCCAATCGTGTAGGAGCCCGCCCCAGCAGCTTTGTGAAAGAGCATGATCTCGAAAATCCGCTTTACGTCTGACAAATCGCCACCGTTCCACGGGGTACCTTGGTCTTTTCCATCAACACTTATTCGTCGCTGCAATCGACGTGCTATGTCTTTGGGTACGTTGCTCACATTAAGTGTGATCGCCCCCCCCGACGCAAAACGAGTTGGCATCGAATAGAATCGACCTCGATAGAACAGCATGCAACTCAAAAGATCTTGAGGAAGCGGATTGACAACCGTCCCCGTCAATAGATCCATCGCTCCCGATATGGTCTTTAGATCCGATGTAGGAGCGTCCTGTGCTTCGACTGACCATCCGACTAAGAGCGCCTTGGTGCCGGCCTCCGGAATGGCCAAATCTTTGATCATGACTTTCGAAGAATCGGTTCGCTCGATTCTATAGGCAGGTAGCATTCGATCTGTACCAATGGTCGATTGAAAACCACCTATCGATTTGCCCGGCATCCCGAACCACTCGATCTTGGTAGTAAGCGTTGAGTTATGCGGCGCTTGATTCGAATCCACGGAATCGCCATCGGTCTTGGAATGATTCTTGAATGCATTGATAAGGCTCTTTTCTGCTGGCTGCCAACTGAGGTCATACAAACCTCGTTTGCCTCCGTACATATGAGCAAACACTCGGCCTTGGATTCTTCGATTGACCGTGTCCCAATCCACAACTTCCGTCTGATTGACCGTAGAATTGGTTGGCTTCCAGCTCCTCTGTAGCAATACCAGCAGCCCACAGCAGCCAACGGAGGAAAGCAAAATCGTAAGCCACGTGGCACGCGGAGATCTCCATCGCTTGACCACCAAAAAATAATCGACAGGACCAATGACGATCAACAAGGCAAAGACAATCGCCGTCATCTGAGTCAAGTTGCCAATGACCAGCGTCGGGAATCGGTCGAGAGATCCATGC
Source organism: Pirellula sp. (assembly GCA_025459355.1). Classification (GTDB taxonomy): domain Bacteria; phylum Planctomycetota; class Planctomycetia; order Pirellulales; family Pirellulaceae; genus JBKCUI01. The sequence continues at coordinate 1,967 of JALOQS010000182.1, read as the reverse complement.
AACTGCACACTTAGATCTTGAACATTGGCATTGCCCGCAGTCGGTTTAGCCGTCCACTGTTCGCTTATCAAAAGCTTGATGAGCAAAGACTTACCCGCCCAACTCTGTATCGATTGACTCTCAAGCTCGCCGGCAAAGAATTTGACTTTGCCTAATCCCGAAGCCCATTTTGCAATCAATGGATAACGGCTCCTGCTCGATGATTGCCCCTCTAAATCAATTGTCACATCGTTGAGTTGCAACAACGAACTACCGAGACTTTCAAGACGGGATTCGGAGTTGAGATAAGACTCGAGCGGCCCAGGCGCGCTCTTGGGATCAACCCCCTTGAGACTACCTGGAACCAATGAGGCGAAATGGGGATTTGCGAACCATTTTTCTGCATTCAATCCCAACGTTAAAATACAACGACCACCCTCGTTCTGTATCCATTCCTGAATTCCTCGGGATTGCTGAACAGAAATCGATTCAAGCAAAGTCGTATTGCCCGAGGACAGGACCAGCAAATCGACACCGTCCCAAGCTAGAGCCGATACCGGCAATTTGTCTGCAATAGTCAGCTCCGTCGTGGTGTAGTCTGCCAAGCCAGCCTTTAATGAGTTGGAAGCGATTACGTCCAAACCCATTCCTTCGCTTCCAACTCCTACGACCCACGGCTGGTCTGCTGGCAACGGCGTCCCGCGCTCTACGTCACTGAACTGCCTAGCCTCAAGCAACTCGCCCGTTTGTTTGTCTAAAAACCGAAGACCAATTGGCCGATTGGGACGACCATGCTTGGCATATACAACGAGCTCCGCTGATCGCCCTGCCTCCAAGTCGATAGACCAATCCGAATCGGAGTAAGTAATCGATACTCCGTCTCCATCGACAGTCTGTATTTCCGCGATCACCGAAACACTGCGATTCGCCCGCAATAAAATCCGATGAGGAGTTGTATAGCCAACCCGCCAATATCCGTTCAATCCGGAAGATATGCTTTGAACTAAACCGCCGGACGTTTCGTTCTCTAAAGCGGTCTGCTGTGGACCATTCCACGCCCCAAAAGCTAAGCTCGCTCTCGGGTGGCTCCAAAAGTTCAGACCGAAAACACAAAAAACAAACACCATCGCAGTGGAGGCGATGGTGTTTGCAAAAGATCGAAAACCTTTATTAAGCAAATCGAAAACCAATCTAGTCGAGTCTCTTAACCTGGAGATTCTTGAACGCTACACGACTACCTGGATCGTGAGCCTGCAATGCAAAAGTTCCTTCATCCAAGACTCGGGTAAAGTCCTTGCCTGCTTGCTGATCGGCTGGCTCGTCGTATTCGACGATAACTTTTCCGTCAACTTTGAGAGTGACCTTCTTGCCCTGAACGATGATCTCTTGAGTGTACCATACGCCCGCTGACGTAGCTATTGTTGACCTGGCACTCAAAACCGTACTTGGGCCAGCCGGATTCCTGAAATTTGGTATGGAAGTAAATCCCTGCATTCGAATTCTCCTCGGTCTTCACTTCTGCTTTGAAATGAAAATTCTTGTAGGGCTTTCCATCGCCGACAAAGAACAAGTGACTTCGGTCACCTTTGCATACGATGGTGCCGTCTACCACTTCCCAGCTGGATTCGTTCTCGTTAATTTTCCAACCAGCCAAGGTCTTGCCGTCGAACATTTGGGTAAATCCATCGGTACCTGCATCGACAAACGGTGCTGACGTAAGAATGATCTTCTCAGGCTTTCCATCGGCGTCACCACCAGGCAATTTACCGGCCTTGATTCTATCTCCGAAAGTCTCTTTTCCACCTTCGGGGGTCATGGCTTCTACCTTCTCGAGAATCGCCATGATCTCCTTCTCGGCCTGATCCTTATTGGCCTTGAGCATTGGCTCATAAACCTTCTTAACCAGACCAGCTTTCAACGATGCTTCGCCGTAAGGATTTCGGACTTTCTTGTTCTCTCCTTGGACATGGCACAGATTGCACTTAGCC
>JALOQS010000449.1 GCA_025459355.1 Pirellula sp. | reverse complement strand
GAATGAACCTCTACCAGCCGAAATCAAGGCTGGCGAAACCCGGCTAATTCTCAATGGCTCCGGTGCTCGCACCAAGGCCTTTATGGAACTGTACAACGCAGGCCTCTATTTGACCAAATCCAGCAATAATCCCAAAGCGATTATCGCGGCCGACGAGCCGATGGCGATTCGGATCAAAATCATCTCCGGATGGGTGAGCCAAAGCAATCTTGTGGAATCCCTCGAAGAAGGTTTCACGAATTCAACAGGCGGAAACACCCGAGAAATTCGAACGGAAATCGACCAGTTTCGAGCTTGCTTCCAAGACGATATCTCGAAAGGGGACGTCTTCGATATGCTTTACTTGCCCAACAAAGGTGTCGTCGTCAGCAAGAACGGCAAGTACAAAGGCACCGTGAGCAGCGCCAAATTCAAGCAAGCACTGTTCGGAATTTGGCTCTCCGACAAACCTGCTGATAGCTCTTTGAAGCAAGCGATGATCACCCCCAAGACGGTTCGCTAGAACTGGGATTGAATCCGTGCCGCGTGATGTCCGCACTCATCCTTTGGGCATCACCGGAACACTTCTCAATTGTGATTGTCGGAAAGTAATCGGTATGGAGGAAACGCAAAAGACGGTATTGTGGGCTCCCTCGCCGGCCTCTGTTAATCAAACTCACATGAGTCGCTTCGCGAACTCTTTCTTGTCGGCACTCGGCCAACCTCCCACACACGATTACTCCACGCTCCACTCTCTGAGCCTCGCACACGCTGACCTTTTCTGGCGACATGTTTGGAACTACTGCGGTGTTCCAGGCGACCACGGGGATCTCGCGTTTATCCCCGGAACGCGAATGATCGATGCTCGGTGGTTTCCGCACGGGCGTGCCAAGTCACTAGCCATCCTAGCTTACGACGAAGCGGGCAAGGAAATCCGCATGACGCGGCGCGAGCTATTCGAACAAGTTGCCGCAGTGGCTGGTTTTCTAAAGCGTCACGGAATTCAAGCAGGCGATCGAGTTGCTGCGGTGCTGCCAAACGTACCCGAAGCGGTTGTGGCCATGCTGGCAACAGCGGCCATCGGTGCGGTGTGGTCGTCATGCTCACCGGAGTTCGGTGATGATGCCGTGGTGGATCGTTTTGGTCAGATCAACCCGAGAGTGCTCATCACCGCAGAGCGAACAACCTACAACCACAAACTGGTTGAGCCCGCAAAAAAAGTCGACCAAATTCTGCCCCGACTTCCATCGGTAAAGCTGGTTGTTACGGTCGGAAGTGCATCGACCAGCAACTCGCAAATCGACTGCATTCCCTGGCAAGAAGCCCTCGCGGAGCCCCCTCTGTCGGATTGGGATCCGTTTCCCTTTGCCCATCCACTCTGCATCGTGTATTCATCGGGCACCACAGGGGCCCCCAAATGCATCGTTCACGGAACGGGCGGAACAGTTCTGCAACACGTCAAAGAACATCGGCTTCACTGCAATTTGAATGATGGCGACTGCCTCTTCTACTACACAACCACCGGTTGGATGATGTGGAATTGGCTTTTGAGTGGTTTGGCCAGTAACGCGACGATCGTTTTGTACGATGGATCACCCTTTGCCAACGGACCACAGACGCTGCTGGATATTGCAGAGAAATCCGGGGTGACTCACTTCGGTGCAGGTGCGCGTTATTACGCAGCTCTCGAAAAACACGACGTCAATCCAAAGAATTTTCTATCAACGAATAAGCTTCGCTGTTTGTTATCGACTGGCTCTCCGCTATTGCCTAGCAATTTTGATTGGCTCTATTCTGCGTTTGGAGATCAATTCACCCTCGGCATGGACGTGCAAATCTGGAATGAAGATGGCCGCCGGGTACTCAACACGCCGGGAGAGCTAGTCTGCGTTAGTCCCTTTCCCTGTATGCCCATTGGATTTTGGAATGACCCCACCAATGAGAAATATCTCAAGGCTTATTTCTCTCGATTTGAAAACGTGTGGTGTCACGGCGATTGGGCGGAAGAAAATGAACAAGGTGAATTGGTTATCTACGGCCGGTCTGATGCGACCCTTAATCCGGGAGGGGTTCGCATAGGAACGGCTGAGATCTACCAGCAACTCGAAGCCTTCCCCGAGATTATCGAATCCCTCGCCACGGTTCTTCGACAGGACGGCGATGAACAGATTGTTTTGTTTTTACGCGTAACACAGACCGATATCAATCGCCAAGAAATCGCGGATCGCATTCGCGCAAGACTCAAGACTCGATGCTCACCCCGACATGTCCCTCGCTACATCGCCTACGCACCCGATCTCCCCAGAACGGTCAGTGGCAAGCTGTCCGAGATTGCGGTTCGATCGGCGATCTGTGGCGAAGTACTCGGAAATGCAGGGGCTTTAGCTAATCCTGATTCGCTTCGGTTTTTCGAGAGCTGGAAACCAACCGATGCACATTAGAAACCAACGCCTCTCCACTAATTCGCAACATAAAGAGTGATCTCACAGCAGGAACACTTTGCATTCCGTTCACTCTATAATTCTAGAAAGGACCAATAACATGACTTCAAGAGATGAAATGCCCCTTCGCAAAATCGACCACGTTCGATTCTTCGTGGGCAATGCACGGCAATCGGCCTATTTCTACCGTAATGCCTATGGCTTTGACGTGATCGCTTATGCGGGTTTAGAAACGAAAGTCAAGCACGAAGCGGGTTACGTCGTTCAACAGGGTGGCATCACTTTTGTACTGGTATCTCCCCTGCGAGCCAGCCATCCCGACGCTTCGCGATTGATTCTGCATGGTGACGGCGTTGCTGATATTGCCTTGCAAGTTGACGATGTTCGACATGCCTACAATCTAGCTGTAGAGCGTGGGGCTGTCGGGGTCATCGGACCACGCGCCATTGAAGACGATTATGGCATCTACGAGTATGCAACCATCAAAGCGTACGGCGACACGACTCACACCTTTGTCAATCGCGATCGTTACAAGGGAGCGTTTGCACCAGGATTCGATCCAATCGATCCCTCTCGCTACAACCCCAAGACGTATCACGATACCGGGCTGCTAGGCATTGATCACATCGTGGGCAATGTCGAAGAAGGTAAAATGGATGAATGGGTAGAGTTCTATCGCAAAGTACTAGGCTTCGAGCAATTGGTTTCATTCGACGACCAAGACATCTCGACCGAATACTCAGCCCTCATGTCAAAGGTTGTGCAAAGCGGCCGAGGTCGAATCAAATTCCCAATCAACGAACCCGCTCAAGGTCGTCGCAAAAGCCAGATCGAAGAGTACATCGACTTCTACGGTGGTGCTGGCGTTCAGCATATTGCTATGGCCACCAACGACATTGTCAAAACGGTTCGCGCCCTGAGAGACAACGACGTCACCTTCTTGCGAGTCCCTCGCACTTACTACGACAATTTGGGAGATCGTATTGGATCGATCAAAGAGGATATCGAGGAGTTGGCAGAACTAGGTATCTTGGTCGATCGCGATGACGAAGGCTACATGCTTCAGATCTTTACCAAGCCCGTGCAAGATCGACCAACCCTCTTCTTTGAAATCATTCAAAGGGAAGGCTCCAAGAGCTTTGGCAAAGGAAACTTTAAGGCTTTGTTCGAAGCCATCGAACGAGAGCAAGAGACCCGCGGGACCTTGTAAACCATTATGCCAATTTCTAACATCCGAACCATTCGCGATTTTTACGCATTCGAGCAACATGTGATTCTAACATCCGAACCATTCGCGATTTTTACGCATTCGAGCAACATGTGAAAACGTGTCGGGCTCAGCGTGGGCTTGGGATGGTCGACCAATGGTATCGAATACCGGTGTTCTATTTTACCAATCCTAACAGCCTTATTGGGGACGGCGATCCCGTGCTGCGACCTAGAGGTTCGCGCGAGCTCGATTTCGAATTGGAGATCGCCGCGATCATTGGCGAGGATGTGTCGCAGGTTTCACGATCTACAACGATTGGTCAGCGCGAGATCTCCAGCGCGAAGAAATGGCTGTTGGATTAGGGCCAAGTAAAGGCAAAGACTTTGCCAATGCTTTAGGCCCCGAGCTGGTACCCTTTGCGAGTCTAAAAGATTGCTATCGGGATGGTCGTTTGCATCTGGAAATGGAAGCCTTTATCAACGGCAATCGCGTTTCTCATGCCAACGCGTCGAGCATGTATTGGACGTGGCCACAGTTACTGGCCCATGCGAGCCGCGATGTCAAACTCATGCCGGGCGACGTTATCGGTTCCGGCACGGTTGGCACAGGCTGCATTCTAGAGTTAACGCCGCAGGCCGTTGGCGGCTGGCTCAAGCATGGCGATGTCGTTCAATTGCGAATTGAGCGATTAGGGACCCTCGAAAATCAAGTGATCACGCAGGATTAAGATTATGCCGCAGTACAAACAATTGGGTTCGATTCCCCCGAAACGACATACCGCTCATGCAGCCAATCCAGGTTATCGCAATGAGGGTATCTACTACGAAGAAGTCATCAC
>JALOQS010000181.1 GCA_025459355.1 Pirellula sp. | reverse complement strand
TGAAAATACGTTTGAGATTTGTGACGAGCATGTGCTTCCAACAGACCCGCTCTCATTTTCCGACAAGAAGACGTACGCGCAACGACTGACTGAAGAACAGAAACGCACCGGGCTAACCGATGCTGCGTTGTGTGGAACGGGCATGATTCGGGCACGTCGTGTTGCGATCGCTGTAACCGATTCCGCATTCATCATGGGCAGTATGGGGTCGGTCGTTGGCGAACGGCTTACTCGGCTCATTGAGCGAGCGACAGAACATTCCTTGCCACTCATCATTGTCAGTGGATCTGGCGGTGGGGCTCGAATGCATGAAGGCATATTGTCGTTGATGCAGATGGCAAAGGTATCTGCGGCCTTGGCTCGCTATCATTCCAATGGCGGGCTTTACATCAGCGTTTTGACCAACCCAACCATGGGTGGAGTCGCCGCGAGTTTTGCGAGTTTGGGTGATCTTATCTTCGCAGAGCCCAAGGCGTTGATTGGATTCGCGGGACCACGAACCATCAAAGCGACCATTCGCATCGAATTACCGCAAGGTTTTCAAACGAGTGAATTCTTGCTCGAGCATGGTTACATCGATCGCATTGTCGAGCGAAATCGATTAAAGACCGAGATCGCTACGGCCATCGACTATTGCGGCAAGAAGTAAAACCGCCCGTAGCTTCTGTTTCAACTCGTGTTATGCGGCCCGGCGATCGTTGCCTTGCTGACGCAGCTTCTTGCGCTCGGCTTTTGATAGGGGACGCTCTTCTCCAAACTCCTCCTCGTAGGCCTGCGTCGATGGGCGGGCTACGTTCTGATTCGTCGATTGTCGCAGTGATGGACCCGATGAACTCGACTCAATCGGCTTCGGTGCAACAGATTGCTTCGATCCGTGATCTCCAGTTGCTCCCTCTGACGAAGACGGCGGCTTGAGCTTGAATCCGTCTAGCATTCCTAGCCAACTGCGTTTTTCTTTCTGCTCCTTGGCAGGCTTCGCCGCTTTCGGCTTGGCAATTATCTCGTTTCCATCCGGATCGAGCTTGGGCTTTCGCTTTAGATGGCTTAAGACCTTTTTAGGATTCAATAGTTTGGCGGCCCCAGAAAGGTTTGGCTTCATACGAGATAACCATTGCCTCTTCTCTTTCTCGGGCGATTCAGCCTTTCTATTCTCCTTTTCGCGTGCTCTCGCAGCAGCTGCCTCGGCCTTGGCCGCCCGTTTCTCGTTCCGTGCTTCAGCGTTTCCACCTAGTCCAAACCAACCAGGCTTTTTCGTTAACCCCTCATCGATAGGCTCACCATCGTCCTCAGCTACCGGATCGAATTCCACTCGTTCGTTTGCTAGTTGTCGATTCGGAAGGAGTCCAAAAAGACGTTTCGCCGGTAGTGGCTGTGATTTGCGTGCAGCGATTTGTTCCGTAGGAGATTCCGATTCTTCGGTCCATTCGTCCTCGTCGTTACGCGAGATTGGTTTCGAATTCTTGGCGCTGGCCGATTTTGCACGTCCCCTGGATTCGTCGCGTTCCAGCGACTCAGTGTTCTCATCCTGGCGCGGCCGACGGGACCCGATCCACGGCAATCGATCCTTCCACCCACGACGTTGGTCGTCTGAGGAGGATTCGGATTCGTCGTCGGAGGCGTGCGAGGCCTGTTCTTGGTTTCGCTTGAGAGACCAATTGGGCAATCGCATTTGAATTGGCTTAACGTTTACGCCGCTGCGCCTTAGGAACCGCTTTTGCGCCTGGATGTAGGTGTGTCGCAGGTACATCGCGATCGCTTGAAATACGGCTAGTGCGCCAGCCAGCCACAACGAGCCCGACAACATACGGAGGGTTTCCGGTGCCCAGGTCGTTTTGATTAAGCCAGTCCCCAATAAGGCCGAGGCAGCAACTGCGAACAACCCCAGTACCCAGCTCACGACCGATGATGGTACCAATTTCAATTCGCTGCACATCCGTATGCCCATGACACCAACCATGGACGCAGTGGTAGCCAAAACCAGCGGCCATCCGCCGTATCCGATCTCCGCTCTCGCCCATGGATCGATGCTTTGGCCCAATAGCAGCAAGGCTGACGTGCCGGCATCAAAATGAAGGAATAACGCAACCAAACCCATGATCGCCCAAACACGATAGCGCGCGCGGTAATCATCCAGTTTGTGCCGTCTTAAATTAAAAGTCATCCAACACGCGATGGCTGTCAACAACCAAAGCTGGCAAGACAGCCAATGGCTTATGCTGTTCCACGCCGTTAAATCAAACAGGCTCGCGATGGGAAGTGTTGCAAGATTCCAACGCTTGGGATTCAGAGGCAAATAGTGAAACAAATAGTGGCAAGAAATTAATACCGCGTAGGCCAACCAAAAAACGGTTAGAGCAGCGGCCACCATGCCACGTCGAACGGGAATCAACTGGACCAATCGTTGCTGACAGGCTTTGCGAACGGCTTGGCTGTAGCCCGGATCTCTGTAGGCAATGGTCTCTTCGTAACCGTCTTCGGCATTCCGGGCGCGAGCTCGATTTCGGCGGCTTACCTTCGCGTGCTCGGCCGCCAGTTCCGGGTCATGAATAACTGCATCGAGCAGCACGCGGCGGCGACGATCGATTCGATGATTGCGGGATAGAGGCATTCTGCGTCACCAAATTTTCCAATCGACGGAACCAAAACAACAGGAGGGACTGATTTCATTAGTCAAATCCTTTCCGATCTCAAATTCCCGAAACGGAATCAAGATCAGTTTGGCAATATCTAATGAAAACACCGAAAACCTAAAGCGACAGCTATTTATCACGCCTTCTAATGCCAATACTTTAAGCCGACCGAGTTACTGACGGGCAGTGATGTGTACACCACCGAACTTTCCGTTAAGCTCTTGGGTGAGTTGAGAGAGGATTTTCGTTTGCCTTAAAATTCTTGAAAGCGGAAGAAGTGATGGACAAGGTTACCGGCGCTATTGATAACGGTTGGTATTTGGATGCTCCAGGTCGCATGCTATCGTGGGAGAGAGATGCTGATCGCGATCCTCACGCAGCCATGTTGCTCCGCCAATACATCTATATGCAGATGGCAGCCACCGATTTGGTGCTGGATGACGAAGCTAAGCAAAAGGTCGAGTTGCCTGAAGGTCTGTTGGCCAACCTCGAAGAGAAGAACCGTTTGCTCGCGCAGTTGCGTGCCCCCATCGATGAACGCATTGAAAACTTTTTGGCGGCGCATTTCGCGGATCTAAACCTTGAGGCACCTCTCGAACTCCCCAAGCATACGTTGGTCCTGGACCATCACGGGATGGCTCGCCAGTTAAGTTTGCCCGACGGAGGAGATCGATTTGAAAATGAATTGCTCACATCGGTAAGACTCGCCAACGGTGTTTTGCACAATCCTAGAACGGATCGACGCACAACGTCTGGTACGTTTCACGTTACGGAGGGTGGACTACCGATCGCGGGTGATAAGCGAGCGGTGCCTAAATTGGTTTTCGCCAATCTATTTCGTCGCGCGATTGCTCCACCAGATAGTTTGTTAGCCCTCCCGTTTACTCAATCCGCTTCGCAACCCGCTCGCACATTCGTTTCTCTGCTTATCAGACCGCTGGTGGTCCCACCTGTTCCCGGATATTGCAACAAGAAATCTATGGAGATTCGATTTTTTGTTCCAGGAGGTTTGGTAAGCAACTTGGACTTTGTCGAATCGATCTTTGGAAATGCTGGTGACCCACTTATTCCGGAAAACGATGCTGCTCTCGATTGCGATCATTGGACCGGTCATACGGGCTGCGTGATACTGGCTCCTCATTTGACACAGTTCACCAAAAAGGAGCTCGGGCTGCCGCATTACGATCAAGCGACCGAGCGACAAAGACGGGACTCCATGTGCTGGAAGGATCCGAATGAGAAATACAATGATGGCAGTGCCTTTAAGCTTACTTGCCGAACGGAATCAGGGGTCATTGTCACGATCATTGCTGACAACTATTACGGCTATTGCAAGAAAGAAGTAAAAACGCAGATCAGTTACGCATCGAATCTGCTCGGTAACGCGGAAGAGGAGCATGCTGGCGGCACGTTGGCGTTTATCGCTCATCATTTGGGGGAAGAGTTTCAATGGAATTCACGCCGGTACAACGGCAGAACATTTGAAGACTTGGTCCGAGATTACTCTAGCTTTATCGATATCCAGCCCGAAGGGTACGGTATTGATCGAGCTGAACCCAATTTGATCTATGTACCCGAGAACGCGCGTGCATCGTTGCAAGATCGTTCGGTACGTTGGACGAAAGCTGGTGTCGAACAATTCATTCCACTGGAGCAACAAAAGGTTTACATCGCGCCCAGTGGCTACAAAGTCATGATGGAAAAACATCCTTGCGCACCGTCTTGGCGATTGGTAGGGTTATCGGGCGAGGGAACCGTTTGCCATAAGCCGTGTACGGTGAGTGGTGGTGGCAAGAGTGAGATAAGTAAATCGCTTCGAGATTACATGTTGGGCGGGCCCATCTTCGTTGCTGACATCGAATCGGATTTTGCTCAGCTCGAAGCCATTTTCGATAGGGACTACTCCGATCGTTGGAAACCTGACGCCAAAGAAAAGCCAGATTACTCCCAAAGATCGAGCCGTAAAGTTTTAGATCCAGGACGATCGCTCGGTAGCGTGATCAAGCTGCTCACTCCATCGGACGAGTACACGAAAGAGTACAACGAGTGGCTAAAGACCATACCCTCTCATCTCTACGCCATGGCCTTTATCATTAAGCGATTTTGCAAGCCGGAGTGGAATGGGAATTGGCAAGAGCATTTTTCGGTCGACGTTGTAAATGGAGATAACGGACACGAACTCAAATACAATAACCGAAAACTGGTTGGCATGTATCTTCGAGTTGGACTCGATAAACAGGGCCGATGGAGAATGTATAAATTGCGTCAAGACTTCGCAGCTGCGGCCAAGATCCAGCTTGAGGATGACATCACGGCCAGCACCGTCGTCCCTCATCGTTTCTTGAGCGGACTCAACCCAGCTGACCAAGAACGCACCGACTCCAGCTTTAAATTCATCGCCAACTGCGAGTATCGTTTATTTCAACGCCCCGACGATGCCGTTCATCGCGGACTCGACAAACAAACCGAATCCGATGTTGCCCAGCCGGGTAATTTTTTCTGCAACTTTGAACCGCTGGCCAAAGATCATATTCGATCCGAGATGGCTCACATCGTTGATTTTGAACAGTACTCTGCGCCGATGCAAAAGTGCCTTACGGACTTTGTGGATGGAGAGGCGAATTATGTCGTCTCATCGGCGCAGCCAAGATTGGTCGATGGCAAGCCCTCTAAAAACCCGCGTTATCTTCAGGATCGTCCAGATTTAACGCAACCTTTCCAAAGATACGTGGCCTATCGAGGATTGCAGCTTTATCGTGCCGCGTCAGCCGCAACTCCTGTTGCGATCCCTGTTAACGCCATATTGTCTGGTCGGCGAAACAACCCACCCGACAAAGCGGCAGGTATTCGGTCTCTGGCTGTCTATAACCCCATTCATTATCAGGAGTTACCTGAACTGCTGATGGATTATGTTTGCTCATTTACGGGTAAATCACCTAGTACAACAGGAGCCGGAAGCGAAGGTGCGCTCACCAAAGGTCCGTTTAACGCGTTGAACATGGTCTACGATTTGAACGCCACCATCGTCAGTATGATTCTCACGGGCTTGGGTGGCTTTAGCACAGCGGCGGGACATATCGGTCCCGATATAGAGGTCGGTCATGATATCAGTATGTTCGTGCCGGAGATTTGGTGTCGACTGCAGCCTAACGAACGTGATCCAATCGCCATGATCCGCGATGGGATGTTGCAAAAGCTCGATGATTTTACGCATGATGGCGTCGAGGTACCGGCCAGCCGTTTAGGATATCGCATTACGGATCGTTTTGTTCGCCGATACTTTGGGCGAGTCTTTGATAATCCACGCAAAGTCTTTGAAGAGAAAATCCTTAAGCCCGAAACGCAGGATTTAGAGGCGTTCGTCGATGGAGTGCTATTCATTGCCGAGTCGCAAAAGAAAGTCGCGATCGTCTACCTCGAGGATGGGAGTTATGAGCTCGCATGCCCACCTCTGCAAGCTATCTTGAAAATTATGGCAGAGGGACATTGGAATGGCCACAAGGCTAATGCGCCAGAGGTTCGCAATCTATTCAACCGAGAATCGCTTTTGGCGAGTGATTGGTATCGTGAACGCTTGGTTGCAAAACAGAAGATCGATATTCAGCTTTGGACTCGTCATGTCAAATACCTGCAGGATTATTGCGACCGCCCGAATTATGCGACGGTGATCCAGCGATTGGAGCTTAAGCAGCGACTCGAACGTGCTAAAGCAGCGCTTCATCATTGTCAGCAATCCAACTATCTTTCGGAACTCGTCGGCACGATCGGCGTCGACCCGACCCTAGTAAAGCCGTAATCTGCACCGTCTCGTCGAGCGAACGAGCAGGTGAATGAACGAACCGTTATTGCATTGATTAGATTCTCGCAGGATACCGTACATGAAGTATTGGCTAATGAAGACCGAACCGGACGTCTTTTCCATTGACGATCTGATTCAGGCCCCCAATCAAACGACTCATTGGGATGGTGTGCGCAATTACCAAGCTCGCAACTATATGCGAGATGAAATGGCGATTGGCGACGGCGTTCTAATCTACCATAGCAACGCTGAACCTCCGGCGGTGGTCGGAACGGCAACAATCGCCAAGACCGCTTATCCAGACTGGACCGCCTGGGACGAATCCGATCCTCATTACGATCCGAAAACCGATCCGCAAAATCCGAGATGGTTTATGGTCGACGTCCGATTCGAATCCAAATTAACGAGACCGGTGCCACTAGCCGAACTGCGAACCGTTGCGGCACTCGAAGGTATGGTACTGCTGCAAAAAGGCTCTCGACTCAGTGTTCAGCCTGTTACCAAAAAGCAATTCACAGCAATTATAAAACTAGCTTCCAAGTAGTTTGACAATCTTTACACAGCCCCTGTCTTGGACCGTTCCCGAATCAAGCCACGCGTCAGCTCGAAACACATGTCCATGCGAGAAGCCAAAACGGGTGAGTGCGTTACGATCAGCAGCATCGTGTTCTCTTCCTTGGGCAACTCTAGCAACAGCTGAGAAATGATCTCTGCGTTGTCTTCGTCTAGGTTACCAGTCGGTTCGTCAGCGAGTAGAAGTATCGGTTTGCGGATCAAAGCGCGGGCTACTGCCACGCGACCACGCTCGCCCCCCGAAAGCTGGCTTGGCAAGTGAGTGAGACGGTCTTTTAATCCCACTCGTTCCAGTAGGTCTTTTGCTCGACTTATAGCAGCCGCGTCGGGTGAGCCTTGTGCCAAGGTAGGTAAGAGGGTGTTCTCCAAGACGTTCCACTGTGGCAAAAGATGGTGATCCTGGAAAACGAATCCGATGCGATCGTTGCGAAACTTGGCTTGGTCCGTTTCTCGAAGTTCAAATGGATTGATTCCATCAATGGTAAGTGTTCCCGAGGTGGGAGGATCAAGCACTCCGAGGATTTGGAGCAAGGTAGATTTTCCGCAACCGCTCGGCCCAACAATTGCAGCGTTTTGTCCTCGTTCGAGTTGAAGTGAAACATCAGCGAGGACGACCAATTCTTCGGCTGGTGTCGGATAGGTTTTCCGTAGATGTAGTGCGTTCAACATGATTTTAACTTTCCCAACAAGCTACCAATTCCGAAACGAAATTCCGACGACGGAGCCATTTCTCTGAG
>JALOQS010000021.1 GCA_025459355.1 Pirellula sp. | reverse complement strand
TTATGGGGGATGATAAGCTCAAAGTTATCGCAACGGAGTTGGTCCTCACCGTCCGCAGAAACGTGAGTATTGACTGGACGCTTCGGGAAAACGCGAGAGCACGCATTCGGGTGATCGTGAAGCGAATCTTGAAAAAATTTGGTTATCCCCCCGATTTGCAAGACGCAGCCGTGAAGTTAGTACTCGAGCAAGCTGAGACATTAAGCGAAGAATGGGCTGTGGGAAGCTGATTGAGGAGAGTTTCGCAAAATGAAAAATGAGCAATCAGCTATGGGGAATCGATTTCCGTAGACGTCGAGGAACAACGGTTGAATGTATGGCCACGCAGTCTTGCGGTCCTTGGCGTTTAGGCGTTCCGAAGGCATCTACTGGACTAGATCGACCCTCAGTAATTGCTTGTGCCCTGTTGGAATTGCTTGTGCCCTGTTGGGTGTCAATCTAACTTGAAATAGTCGGCGGTGCTGAACGAATCAACGCGGGCTCTCCGGTCGCAGCATAAAGGGATCTTTCGTTTTGTGGGTCAATTGGCCGACCCTATTTTTCATCCTCTTGGTTAGGCGGGTAGCCGAGCTTCTTAATTTGTGCAAGGAAAGATGTTTTGGACCGCAAAACTAAGTTCTCTTGTTCGATGAGCGTTTCCGCGATGTATCGAACAGATTCGTCGCTTGAGTCTTTGATAGCGTTGGCGGCGTCAATCGCATCGGCGAACCAGAAATCGAAATAAGGTGCCAGATCGATATCTTCACCAAGGGCTAACGCATCCTTTACCTTCTTCGCGACAGCCGTTAGATCAAGCAATGCTTTGGCCACAGCGCGAACATGCTCCAAATTGGAATCAATATGGTTCCTTGCTGCGGATACTATGTTGTTCGACGGAATAAGGATATCGAAAGTAATCTCGATGCGTTCCGGTTCGTTATCCATGTGCCCCCCAATTAGTTAAGATGAGTCAGGACAAGTGTTAGAACAAGCGGTTGTAGCCGTTTAAGGCGGCGACTCGGTAGGCTTCTGCCATGGTGGGATAGTTGAACGTTGTGTTGACAAAATACTCAAGCGTATTGTGAGGAGCAGGCTGCTTCATGATCGCTTGTCCAATGTGAACGATCTCGGAAGCGTTGGCGCCGAAACAATGCACCCCTAAAATCTCCAGCGTCTGGCGGTGGAATAATAGTTTGAGCATACCAATCGCTCGTCCCGTAATTTGAGCTCTCGCCAAACTCTTGAACTGAGAATGACCTACCTCGTAAGGGATCTTGGCTTCCGTAAGCTCGCGTTCCGTTTTGCCAATCGAACTAATTTCGGGTGACGTGTAGATGCCGGCGGGGATATCAGTCAATTTGACATTCACCGCAGTTCCTTGAATGTGCTGCGCGGCCCCACGACCTTGCATGTAAGCAGCACTCGCGAGCGAAGGGTGGCCAATAACATCTCCCACCGCATAAACGTTCGGACAAGCCGTGCGGAAATTATCGTCGACGGATATCACTCCGCGACTATTGGCCTGTATGCCAACGACCTCCAAGTTTAGTCCCTCAATGTTTCCTGATCGTCCATTGGCCCACAACAAGGCATCCGTCTTGACCTGCTTGCCACTCTCTAGTGACAAAATGACCCCGTCATCTTTGGGCTCAATCTTGGAACATATTTCATTGTGACGAAGAATGACTCCCGAGTCCCGCATTTGGTAACTGAGTGCATCAATGATTTCGTCGTCCAGGAATTCCAATAGCTTGGCTCGTGTGTTGACCAAATTGACTTTGATTCCGAGGTTTCGGAACATCGATGCGTATTCGCAGCCGATAACGCCAGCCCCGTAGATGGTTATGGATTGCGGCTTGAACGCTAAGTCTAGAATCGTATCGCTATCGAAAACTCGTGGGTGATTGAAATCGACGCCTGCTGGACGGAATGGACGTGAGCCGGTCGCTATGACAACGTAATCCCCTCGTAGGCGAGTGTCCGCATCGACCTCGATCGTGTTGGCGTCAATAAACTTTGCGTGACCATGGAAGACAGGGACGTTGTTTCGCTCGTAAAAAGTTTGCCGCATGGAAACTTGTTTCGAGATGATGGATCGGCTACTGGCGCGTAGCTGAGCGAATGTTGGGTTGAGGTGTATCCCCATCTCGCGAACGATCGGATTGTTCATGGCTTCCATGACACTGTAGATGGAGAACCTCAGCGCTTTGCTAGGGATGGTTCCCCAGTGCGTACAACCTCCGCCAATCTTGTCGTACGCCTCGATAACGGCGACTCGTTTGCCACCCTTGGCACATTGCATGGCGGCTCCCTCGCCTCCAGGGCCGGAACCGATCACTACGACGTCGTACGATTGCTCTGACATTTAGTCTTCCTTTGCTGACGATTGTTGGGGGACGATCCTACCACGGTCGAGATGTGATAACACCGTCTTCTGGGCTACTCGCAGTTGCATATAGTTTTTTCGGAATTCGGCCTGCCGTATAGGCAAGCCTGCCTGCCAACGCGGCGTGGTGCATGGCTCTGGCCATCGCAACGGGATCCTTCGCGTGGGCAATGGCTGTGTTGAGCAAGACTCCATCGGCGCCAAGCTCAAAAGCCACGGCCACATCACTCGCTGTCCCTACTCCCGCATCAACGATCACGGGGTAATTGGGATCATCGCTCTTAAGATACTCGAGGATGATTCTGAGATTGTTGGGATTAAGGATGCCTTGACCTGATCCGATGGGAGAACCCGCCGGCATGACGCTGGCTGCCCCTGCATCTTTTAATCGCATAGCCATGATTGGGTCATCGCTGGTGTAGCAGAGTACCTCAAAGCCATCGGCTACGAGTTCTTTGCACGCTTCCAGTGTTGCAAGCGGGTCGGGTAACAAAGTTTTCGTGTCGCCGAGCACCTCGAGCTTGACCCAGTTTTCTCCTGGGTTCTCTAAGCCTCGCAATATTTCTCGGCCGAGCCTAGCGACGCGGACCGCATCTTTGGCATTAAAGCAACCCGCGGTGTTGGGAAGCAACGTGTAGCGTTCCCAATCGATGAAGTCGAGAATGTTTTCCCCTTCACGCGTGTACATCTTTTCGCGACGGACCGCCACGGTAACGCAATCGCTGCCACTGGCTACCAACGAATCCTTCATGAGCTGATTCGTATCATACTTTCCCGTCCCCACGATCAGCCTGCTGCGGAGCGTATGGCTGCCAACGGTTAAGGTCTGGTCGAGTTTCCAGTCGCAATTCAGATCGGATGATGAGGTCGTCGATTCGCTCATCATCCACCCCCGACCAGAGTAACAACCTCAATCTTGTCACCCGACTGCACTTGATGCGAACCGTAATGGCTTTTAGGAACGATGTCGAGATTGGATTCGACGGCACAGAAACGTGTTTCGATTCTCGACTCCTGGAGTAAATCCAAAATGGTCGTACCCACCGGTACCTGTCGTTTCGCTCCGTTGAACTCGATTTCTAACATAAGATCGTCGATACTTCTTTCGAATTTCCCTTGGACCGGCATTGAGGCATGGTCTACACCTAACGAGCCTGTCGCCATGACTGCCGAGCGACAGCAACATGCTCTCCCGAGGCCCATCAAGGCGTATAAGTATATCGACGACTTTGCAAAAGCGTTAGATCCAACAACTTTGATAGAATTAACGCCGTTCTTAGATTCTTGCTAACTTCAGGGGGGACGCTTGCTAGTAAAAGCCGCCGGGAATGATGATGACGTTTCGAGGCCAAACGTTCCTGGAATAGGGCACGATAGGAATCGAGAAAGTACCGGAGTTCATAACAGGACGGGCGTAGTCATAACCAACAGCCTCGTAATAACGGATCATTGCTTGCCGATAGGCTCGTTGCTCACGAGCTCTTTCCACACGAATTTGGTGGGAAAGGGTTTCTTGGAATCTGGCCGATCCTGGTTCGATACGGGGTGCTGACTGCGAGCCGCTATTGGGCGATTCGTTGGATTGGGCGAATGCACTGGCGGCGGTGAGAAACGCCGATAACGCGAAAGCGATGCTGAATAAACGCATAGGGATGGACCTTGTGATCAAGTGGAAAGACCATCCATGGAAAACGAATGCGATCGAGCGACCGAATCTCGGGCAAGCAGACATCGGGCAAGCTGGACGCACGGCCGAACTCCATCGACCAATTGTCGAGGAGTATCGGACCGGGAGTTCGCCTTAAGTTAGAAAAAAAAGCTGGCCCACAAAATCGATTCGATCAACCAACCGTTCTCGGTTCAAAGAAACGATTGGAACGATTATCCAACGCTGCAATACTCGAAGCCAAATGTTTGTGCGACCGCTTCGTTGGTAACCTTGCCCGCGTGAACATTCAAGGCGGCTTGCAAAGGTTTTGACGATGTCACAGCCCATTCGCATCCTTTATCCGCAATCTGACAGACCCATGGCAATGTTACATTGCATAGGGCATAGGTGCTGGTTCGTCCCACTGCCCCGGGCATGTTGGTGACGCAATAGTGGAGGATGTCGTCAACCATATACGTTGGGTTTTGGTGAGTGGTTGGACGGCTTGTTTCAACACATCCACCTTGGTCAATGGCGACATCGATAATGACGCTGCCGGGCTTCATCAGCTTGAGATCGTCTTTCTTAACCAGATACGGCGCCTTGGCACCAGGGATCAAAACGGAGCCAATCACGAGGTCCGCAAGCTTGAGTTCTTCTCGAATCGTATGTCGATCGCTAAAGAGTGCATTCACGTTGGGAGGCATAACGTCATCGAGGTAGCGAAGTCTATCCAAGTTCACGTCTAATATGGCAACGTCGGCTTGAAATCCGGCCGCGATTCGAGCTGCGTTGGCGCCGACCACTCCGCCACCGAGGATCGTAATGTGTGCGGGAGCCACACCGGGTACTCCTCCCAACAAAATGCCTCGCCCCATTTGCGGCCGCTCCAAGTACTTGGCCCCTTCTTGGATACTCATGCGTCCGGCTACTTCGCTCATGGGAGTCAAAAGGGGAAGTCGGCCTTGAGCATCACGAAGCGTTTCGTAAGCGAAGCAGCTGGCTTGAGATCGCAACATGGCTTCCGTGAGTTTTTTGTCGGCTGCAAAGTGGAAGTACGTGAACAGGATTTGCCCTGGACGAATGAGGCTCCACTCCGAGGGCATGGGCTCTTTCACTTTGACGATCAGATCGGCTTGTCGAAACACATCTTCGCCTGAAGAGACCAGTTCCGCCCCGGCTTGCAAATAAGCGTGATCTGCTAAACCCGAACCAATTCCAGCGTTCGCTTGGACGATGACTTTGTGACCGCGCGACACCAGCTCCTCAACCCCAACGGGTAGCATGGCAACACGGTATTCGTCATCTTTAACTTCTCGTGGAACGCCGATAATCATGGAAAATCACCTAGTTTAGGAATGAACGACAGGGAAGAGATTACGGAACACAGTGCGTTTCCGCGAATCGCTCCTACAGTGTAACCGTCATCTATAAGGTCGGGAATGCACGGGCCCCCGACTTTAGGTAAGATGGACAGATTGTCACTGTGCCTGTCCCCTCGAATATGGACTGAGATTTTTCCTCTTGGCAACGTCGAATCAATACGATTGCAGGGGCTGGCGGAGCACGTTTTTGTAAGCGATTTCAGAGAGTCATGAAACAATGATGATTAGCGAACCGTTAAAGCCAGAGAAGCCGATAATCGATACCCCTTCGCGGTCTTTGCTAACTTACTATTTCTTGGTTTCCTTGTTCGTTGGACCGTTCGTCCTGATTGTCTTTCCGTTGAATTGGATTCGATTCAGGACGCTCAGATATGAGTTGCAAGACGGCGGGATTCGCATGAGTGTCGGGCTTCTTTTTCGCAAAGAAGTTATCGTAGCCTACCGCAGAATCCAAGACATTCATGTCTCGCACAATATCATCCAACGATGGCTTGGGATATCGAGCGTCAGCATTCAGACGGCGTCGGGAAACGCGATGCCCGAAATTGTGGTTGAGGGAGTTGAAACTCCCGACCATTTGCGTGATTGGCTCTACGAAAGGATGAGAGGAGCCAAATCAGGCAGCAGCGATGGGTCAAATGCGAACGAGCAGAACAATTCAGACCAGTCGAGCAACTCCGACGAAGTAACCACGCTCTTGAAAGGAATTCGCGACAATCTGTCGCTAGTGGTTAAACAAGCCTCTGCGCCGACGCGAGATTCGCAATCGGCCGATCGATTGCACACCAATTCGTCAGGACCTCAATCGGGAGATTTGTCATGAGCGATTCGAAACTAGTAAAGCGCGCTAGCGAATGGTGCTATCACGGTGTTTGGGGCGTGTTGACCAAATTGTTGCTCGTCCCGGACCAGCCACCTAATCTTCCGTCGTTTGATCAGGAGCATATCGAGTATCATCGGCCGAGCCCGACGTTCTTGGCTTACAAGAAATTTTTGTTTTGGATCGGTTTGTTTACACTGGATATCATCTTCCTCGTTGCTTGGGTGGTTCTGTTAGTTATGGCTCCGTTTTGGGGGATCATCACTGCGCCGCTTTGGTTGGCATTGATCGTGTTGCCTGATGTTATCGCTTATATCGTTTTGCATTTGGCTTATGACACGACGTGGTATGTTCTCTCGGATCGGAGTATGCGGATACGTCGTGGGATTTGGACCATTCATGAGACGACGATTACTTTCGAAAATGTGCAGAACGTGAATATTGTTCAAGGTCCGCTGCAACGATGGTTTGGGTTTGCCAACCTCAGCGTGAGCACGGCTGGTGGAGGCAGCACAACCGAAGCGAGCACGATGGGGGCGCACAGTGGTTGGCTCGAGGGGATTGCGAACGCGGAGGAGTTGCGACAGCGAATTCTTGAAAAAGCCCAGCATAACGCTGGACTCGGCGATGAATTGGAAACCGTGACCTCGGCAAATTTGCCTTCGGGAGCCTTTTCGCAGGAACAAATCTCGTTGCTGCACGAGATTCACGAACTGACGGCTGCTTGGAGGAGCATAGCGTCCCAACCGCAAAGTTTTCGCTAGCAAATCCAGCCCAGCAATTTCGCTGTTTATCCAGCTTCCCAAAATCGCTACGATCCCGAACCAACAGATCGAGTAAACCAGAGTAGAGACCGTTTGGATTCGGGGAGTGACATACGATGAAGCTATTGCAGAAGAGCCGCAATGTGCTGAGGGCTTGGCTAGGAATCGACCCGCCAATTCGTCGCGGTTGTTTATCGATCGAAGAGCTGCCAAGTCTTCTTCAAACCGAGTCTCCAATCGTCTTGGAAGTTGGTTGCAATGATGGCACCGAGACGGAGCAATTTTTGAAGATCTTTGGTTCGGGGATGCGGCTCTTTGCCTTTGAACCCGACCCGAGAGCGATCAAACGATTTCGAAATCGCATTGATGATCCTCGTGCTACTTTGCTGGAGTGCGCACTCAGCGATGTTGATGGCTCAACGGATTTTTACGTCAGCGACGGAGTTCCGGAGTCGAATAAATTCAAGGACTACCGACCAGAAGGCTGGGATTTATCGGGCTCGATTCGAAAACCGAAAGAGCATTTGGAACGACATCCGTGGTGCAAATTCGAGAAGACGATCAACATCCGAACGCGAAAGCTCGATTCGGTTTATCGCGAACTGAACCTAGATATCATCGACTTTATGTGGGTGGACGTTCAAGGGGCCGAAAATCTTTTCATTCGAGGCGGTCAGCATGCGTTAGCCAGAACGCGGTATGTGTACACCGAATACAGCAATCGGGAGCTTTACGAGGGCCAAGTGAACCTGCCACAGCTTTTGAGTCTCCTACCTGATTATGAGGTCGTTGCTCGCTACCCCGGTGACGTCCTTTTAAGAAACAAGTCTCTCGTCACCGAAGTTCCGGTTGATTAAAGGGTTAGCGATTTCTGAAACCGAGCTCTGAGGATACAATCGAGGACTGAAACGGGACGCATTTGAGGCATTTCCCCCTTCTGTTTTGCACCGCAACCCACTCGATTTGATGTCCAAACCAAAGATATTAGTCACTGCTGCTCTCCCCTATGCCAATGGGCATATCCACCTTGGGCACCTCGTTGAATATTTGCAGACCGATATTTGGGTCCGCTTTCAAAAGCTGACTGGCCGTCGATGCATTTATATTTGCGCCGACGACACCCACGGCACGGCCATCATGATTCGTGCTCGCCAAGAAGGCCGGCCCGAAGAAGAGTGGATCGCGGAAATGCAAGCCGCTCACGAACGCGATTTCGCTGGTTTCGACATCGCGTTCGATAACTATGGCAGCACCAATTCGGCGGAAAATAAAATTCTCTGCGATGGCATTTGGGGGTCGCTTCGCCAATCGGGATTGATTGTCGAGGATGATGTCGAGCAATTGTTCGACACCGTCGCGGGTACGTTTCTGGCGGATCGCTTTGTCAAAGGCACGTGTCCCAATTGCAAAGCGGTTGATCAATATGGCGATAACTGTTCTGCTTGCGGCGCTACGTACGCACCGACCGATCTCATCGATCCGGTCAGTACACTCAGTGGCTCCACTCCAGTCAAGAAAACGGCCAAACATTTGTTCGTTCAATTGGAACAGCTTCATGAGTTCCTGGACTCCTGGACGCAATCAGGCGAACATTTGCAAAGCGAAGTCGCCAACTATCTCAAGGGACATTTCCTCGGCAAACCGCTTCGTGATTGGGACGTATCCCGCCCCGCACCTTACTTCGGCTTTGAAATTCCTGATAGCCCGGGCAACTACTGGTATGTCTGGTTCGATGCGCCGATCGGCTATATCGCGTCGACCTGGCAATGGTGCCAGAAGAATGGCGAGTCGCTCGATGATTGGTGGAAGAGTGACGATACCGAGATTCATCACTTCATTGGCAAGGACATCACCTACTTCCATACACTGTTCTGGCCGGGTGTTCTCAAGACCGCTGGCTATTCGCTTCCCAAGTTTGTTCACATCCATGGCTTTTTGACGGTGGATGGCGAAAAAATGTCAAAGAGCAAGGGGACGCAAATCAGCGCGTCGACCTATCTCAAGCATTTGGACCCGGCCTTTCTGCGTTACTACTACGCATCCAAGCTTGGTCCACGACTCGATGATATCGATTTGAATTTGACCGAGTTCGCTAACAAAGTGAATTCGGATTTGATTGGTAAAGTGATCAATCTTGCTAGCCGCACCGCGCGTTTTATCGAATCGGTAGGTCTATCAAAAGCTTATCCTGAAGATGGCGGCCTATTCCGGGAATTCGCGGACTCGGGCGAGAAGATTGCTCAGGCCTACGACCAATTGGATTATGCTCGGGCGACGCGGCTCATTATGGAGCTAGCGGACAAAGCAAATGCCTATGTCGAAAACAATGCGCCGTGGGCCTTGAAAAAAGATCCGGAACGACAACAGGAATTACAAGATGTTTGCACCGTAGTGCTAAATCTGTTCCGTCAATTGTGTGTCTATTTGACTCCGATTTTGCCTCGGCTTTCCGTTCAATGCGGCGAGCTGCTCCAATCTCCTATCCAATCGTGGTCAGACAGTCAGACTCAGCTAGTCGGCAGTCCTATCGCTAAATTCCAACACTTAATGCAAAGACTCTTACCAGAGAAAGTTCAAATGATGATCGAAGAAAGCAAACCTGAAGTTCCAGCCGAAACAGCAGGTGCTGAACAAGTGGCCGCGCCGGTTTCTGGGCCGACATCTGTGCCAACAGATTCGGGGGACGCTTTGGCTGCAGAGCCGCTCGCACCAACCTGCACCATCGAGGATTTTGCCAAGGTTGATCTTCGGGTTGCGAGAGTGATCAAAGCAGAAGAAGTTCCAGAGGCTCGCAAGCTGATCAAATTAACGGTCAGTTTGGGTGGCGATAACGTTCGGACTGTGTTTGCGGGGATCAAAGCTGCGTACACACCAGAGCAATTGATCGGTCGTTTGGTTGTTATCGTTGCGAATCTTCAGCCTCGCCAGATGAAGTTCGGTCTCAGCGAAGGGATGGTAACAGCAGCCGGAGCTGGCGGTACCGAGGTCTTCCTCCTCGGGGTCGATAGCGGAGCTGTACCAGGTCATCGCGTGCACTAAACTGAAACGCAGAACCCTAAAAAACGCTGCTTACATCTGCAGGACGGAATTCCCATTCCGTCCTATTTCTTTTAAATGGCATCGATTGGGTTCGTGGGCAACAGATCTCGTAAGCGCCCCGACGATGGTCATCTTTTTGTCTATGACGAGTGAAAAGTTATCTCAGTCACCTCTGTTCGATTTTGCTAGCGTTTTGATGTTTGTTAAAGACTAAGGGCTGTTAGGGATGCACGGTGCGTTCTAAGCAAACGGGCCTACATCAATGAGTCGCTTTTAATGGAAGATGTGGTGCAAGCCGAATAGAACAACTAGGCATTCACTTTTAGTTTCGGTTCCCTCTGTCGGCAGCGAGTGCTGTGATCAGATTATGATTCATGACAAGAACTGCATAAAGAAGTATGCCATGCGTAGTCAATTTGCCATTGCCCTGGTCTCGTGTTTGGCTTTTCCGTCGGGCTGTAGCACAACCCAGCGAGCACAGACCCAAGTCCGCCGCCCAATTCTCGTCGCTAGCAACACGGTGCTAGCAAGCAAACACAGTGATGCACCGAACGTTCGCGGCTCAAACGCTGGAAGCGTATTGGTAACCGCAGCCTCTTTTGTCGTCGAATCAGAGGCGTACCAATCCGGGGAAAGCACGACTGACTCGACGTTGCCCAGTGGCGTGCAACCGGCAGAGATAACGACGACCATTGGCGAGAGGGGGTACGCACTCGAACAAATTGAGTCGATTGCCTTAGCGAACAATCCTTCGTTGCAGGCGGCAGGACTCTTGGTGCAAAAAGCGGCTGGCCTGCGATATCAAGTCGGTTTGGCCCCGAACCCGACTCTCGGATATTTTGGGCAGCAAATCGCGGCTCAAGGGACAGACCAGCACGGCGTATTCGTCGAGCAAGAATTCGTGCGGGGCAATAAACTCCAGCTTAATCGAGACGTGCTTTCCTCGACCCAGAACGCTCAGCAATGGTCAGTGGTTGCACAGCAGTATCGATTGCTTACCGATATACGGACTGGATTTTACGAAGCTCTAGCCGCTCAACAGCAGCTTGAGATTGCCCAGTCTCTGCTTGAAGTTGCTAAACGTGGCGTCCAAGTCGCGTCGGATCGACTGGGTGCAGGAGAGGGTAGTCAGATCGACGTATTGCAATCGCAGACCTTGTTAAGCGAAATTTCTCTCACGGCCGAGCGACTCGATTTGGCTTATCGTGGCACGTGGCAACATTTAGCGGCGGTCGCTGGTCTCGATGAAAACACTCCTGTGCGTCTTGAAGGTGAGCTAATGGGGGCCGAGACTTCCCCGAATTGGGATAACGTTCTGTCTGAGTTACTGGCTGCCAGTCCCGAGCTATCCGTTGCGAATAGTATAGTTGCCGAAAAGGGCGCTCTCGTTCGGCGTGAGCAGGCGCAAGTCATTCCCAACGTCACGGGGCAATTCGGTGCCGGTTACGATCGCGGCACAGACTCGGGCATGATCAATTTGCAAGTCGCTGCACCGATTCCGGTTTGGAACAAGAACTCCGGGAATATTTCCGCTGCATGTGCTGAGTATCGGAGAGCACAGGAAGATGTCAGGAGATTGGAGCAATCTATCCGTTCGCGGTTAGCCAGTGTTTCGCGGGAATACGATAGCGCCTTGGTGGCTGTCAAGCGTTACCAAAATGAAATTCTACCCCAGTCAGAAAAGGGGCTTGAACTAGCAGAATCCGCGTATCAAGCAGGTGAGCTAGACTTTTTGCAGGTACTCGTGCTGCGACGCGCGTATTTCGAATCTTTGTTAAAATCGATTGAGGTCAAAGGACAGCTAGCCGTGTCTGATGCCAGGATCGATGGTCTATTGCTCTCTCAGAGCCTCGACTCTGCCGCCGATTTCACTGCGGGAGATGGTTTGCGTTCTGCATCTTTCGGAGGACAATAGGGTCTGACGATTCCTGAGCCTCCGTTACGCGAACTGTTGATAAAGCTGTCGATAGGGCACTCTTGCCCGTTTAAGAGTGCTCAAGTCGGCCAAAGGTGGCCACGCTACCATTAAAGTAATCAATCTCCTTTCGACGGGCGGGAGTGCCTATCCTACGTGCGTGAAACAGCAGATTGATTGCTCATGTCTATTATGAATCTAAGTACTTCGAAAGTATTGCGGTCTCCGAAGTCGATTCTTTTGATCGTTCTGGTCTTGGTATTTCTGACCGAGTTCTTGGTTATGGTGGCGTTACCAGTCATATTGCCCAGCCCCATAAGCAAGCTTGGTGAGGCGGTCATAGACGCTGTTCTTCTAACCGCAGTCATCGCCCCTGTGCTTTGGTGGTTAATTCATGCGGCCAAACGGGCCGAAGATAATCGCTTACTAGTCGCCCGGGAAGCCGAGGCGTTACGTGGTCAACAAATGGCGACCCTGGCCCAGTTGGCAACGGGGGTCGCTCACGAGATCCGCAACCCTCTCACTTCGGTGAAGATGCTTGTTCAAGTTCATATCGGCGTTTTGAGCCAGGAGGGGCTGCCAACGGAAGACATGCAAATCGTGGAACAAGAGATTCGGCGAATGGAGCGATCGGTTAATAGTTTACTGGAATATGCTCGGCCAGAAGCATCAGAATTTAAACAGTTCTCCATTCAAGAGTTGCTCAATCGATTGCTGAAACTAATAGAGGGTCGATGCGAAACACAGCGTATCAAGCTTGAGGTCGACTATCCTGAATCCGATCTGATTGTGGAGGGGGATGCGATGCAAATCCAGCAGGTTATTCTCAATCTTTGCATTAACGCGATCGACGCAATGCCGGATGGTGGCGAGCTAAAAATAGGAGTCGCACAAGCATCCTCCAGAACGCTTGGCGACGACGGCCGAGACTCGGACACTAAGAATTGGGAAACAGGTGTTGTCTGTATCTCGGTTCACGATTCAGGTTCTGGCATCAGCGAGTCCGCCAAGGATCTGATCTTTCAACCATTCTTTACGACCAAGCCAAATGGAATTGGATTAGGATTAGGGATTTGTCAACGAATCGCGAAAGCGCACGGCGGGAGTATTGATGCGAAAAACAATCCAGACGGAGGCGCAACCTTTACATTCAATCTGCCGGTTCAACATAGTGGTTAGGGACTAAACAGATCATGCAACGATTACTGATCATCGACGACGAGTTACCGATTCTCAAGGCCTTTTCACGCGCCTTTGCCAGTCAGTCACTCGAGGTGGTCACGGCCAGCACCGGCAGCGAAGGGGAATCCATTTTCGCTAATTTGAGGCCCGATGTTGTCGTTCTCGACATACACTTGCCCGATAGCTCTGGGATAGACTGTTATAAACGTCTACGCGAACAGGATCCGCGAGTCCCTGTGATTTTTATCACCGGTCACGGCACCGTCCAATCTGCGATCGAAGCCATGAAACTCGGGGCTTATGATTACTTGTTCAAGCCGCTCGAACTGAGTGATATGCGCGAGTTGATCGAAAAAGCGTTGCGATTAAGTCGAATGATTCGCATTCAACCTGTCTTAACCGACGAGGGAGAGCCGTCAACCGATGCCATTGTCGGGCGATGTCATGCTATGAAGGAGGTCTACAAAGCGATTGGACGAGTCGCATCCCAGAACCTGACCGTTTTGCTTCAGGGAGAAAGTGGCACGGGTAAAGAGGTGGTTGCACAAGCTATCTACCACAATAGTTCTCGCGCTACAGGCCCGTTTCAGGCCATCAACTGTGCTGCGATTCCAGATGCGTTGTTGGAGAGTGAAATATTCGGCCACGAAAAAGGAGCCTTTACGGATGCTGTAAGACAACGAATTGGCAAGATGGAGCAAGCGAACAAAGGGACACTCTTTTTAGACGAAGTGGGAGATATGTCCCCGATGACCCAAGCCAAGTTGCTTCGCGTGTTACAAGAACAGACCTTCGAAAGAGTGGGCAGCAATGACCCGATCAAGGTAGATGTGAGAATCTTGGCGGCCACGAACCATGATCTTAAGAGGCTCGTTTCGGAAGGCTTGTTTCGGGCTGATCTCTACTTTCGACTTAGCGTCGTCACGATTCAGTTGCCACCTTTGCGAGATCGCGGCGGTGATTTGCAAATACTTAGCGAGTACTTTCTGCGAAAATACAGTCCCGAATTCGGTAAGGACGTGAGAACGGTTGCACCCGAGACCCTTAAGGCAATGGAAGCCTACCACTGGCCGGGCAATGTTCGCGAACTAGAGAATGTGATTAAGCAAGCTCTTCTAACAGCGCGAGGCAATGTGCTCTTACCGGAGTTCTTGCCTTCTTTGTCCATAAGCGTCGAAAGCAATATTCACGCATCGGACCAGGAGCACTACCCGAGTTACAAGGAGGTTGAGGATGCCTTGAGCAAAGGGGATTCCAATCTTTATTTAAGCACCGTGAGCGCGACCGAACGAAGTGTCATCCGACAAGTCCTAAAACATACTCAAGGCAATCAATTCAAGGCGGCGAGCATACTAGGCATCTCCCGAGTCACCTTGCGGAGCAAGCTCAAGTCGCTAGGCATCGACTTAGAAGATCTCCGATAACCCAACCGTATCTTGGGCACTCCTGCCCGAGGTTTAGCATGGCAGAGAAATAAACCACAATCAAGTAGATACGGTAAATTCTTTTAGACGGGCAGGAGTGCCCATCCTACGGGGACATAAAAAAATATGGTGGGCGAAGGGGTTTGAACCTACGATCTTTCTATGAGGCATTCACTCGAAAGATTGCCAATCCGAAGATTGTCGCCCACCAATTTTCATGGACCATCATCGCGCTGTGCGACGTTGGTTTTGTCTTGAACCAATGGCTGCTCCTGATCACTCGGATCGAGATGAATCTTACTCATGCCGCGAGCAAACCAAGGATATACACAGGGAATAAACAACGAGGTCAACAAGGTTGACGTGATCAAGCCGCCGATCACCACCGTTGCTAAAGGGCGCTGCATTTCTGCTCCATCGCTCGTTGACAAAGCCATCGGTAGAAAACCAAGACTAGCTACGAGTGCTGTCATCAACACCGGTCTCAATCGAACCGTTGCTGTCTCCATCGCAACCGCCGACAAGGCCATTCCTGTCGCGCGTAATTGCTCTGCGGCAGTCACCCAAACCAATCCATTTAGCACCGCAACTCCGAACAAGGCGATGAACCCAACTCCCGCAGAAATGCTGAATGGCATTTCACGAAGATATAACGCCATAATCCCTCCCGAGGCGGCCATCGGAACGGCTAGGAAAATCAATAATGCCAATCGCATCGAGCCCAAACTGGATTGCAACAGAAGCAATATCAAAACGAGAACCACGGGTGAAATGATCATGAGTCGACGGCTTGCCGATTGCAGGTTTTCAAAGTCTCCGCCCCATCGCACTTCATAGCCAGCTGGTAAATCGACCGCGTCAGCCACCACTCGCTGTGCTTCCGTCACAAAGGAGGCAACATCTCGACCGCGAACATTGGCGGAAATGAATGTTCGCCGGCGACTCTCTTCGTGTTCGATCGAGGGTGGTGTTTCCTCAAGCGTGATGTCAGCCAGTTCTTTTAATGGTATGGTCGTCCCTTTGGCATCCGCCACCGGGATTTGCTCCAGTAGATTTAGATTTTCTCGCCACACCTTGGGGATTCGCACCATGATGGGATAACGCGCTCGCCCCTCAAAGACTTGCCCTACTTCATATCCGCCGAGGGACTCCACAACATCCAAGACCACTTTTGCATCAAGGCCATATTGAGCCAACGCGTTGGGTTTCGTCTTGATGGTCAGTGTTGAGAGATTGGCTTGGTAATCAGCCTTCACATCAACAGCACCTGCGATCGATCGAAGAGCCGACTCGATCTCTTTACCTTTAACTTGCAAGGTTGCGATGTCGTCTCCGTATAAAAGAACCGCCACATCAGCCTTTACCCCCGCCACTAATTCATCGACGCGCATCTCAATCGGTTGGGTAAATCCGAACGCGACGCCGGGCACGTTGGCATTTAAATCATTAGACATTTCTTGAATCAGGTCATCGCGAGTCTTCTTTTCTGGCCAGTCGTGAATGGGTTTGAGTAGGACCCATACGTCCGTTTGGTGAACTCCCATCACATCGTTAGCGATTTCCGGTCGGCCTGTTTTTGAAAACACCGTTTTGACTTCGGGATGGTTTTCGAGCAGGATCTTTTCGATCTGCGTCGACATATCGATCGAGCCTTCTAACGTAGCACTTGGCAAACGCAAAGCTTCGACCAGCAAATCACCTTCTTCGAGCCTCGGCATAAACTCGGCTCCAAGATTCCTAGCCATCGGCAAACTCATAACCAGCAGCGCGATCGCAGACGAGATCGTGACAACGGGATGCTTGATCGCTGCCGTAACAACTGGAACGTAAATCCACTTCACGAAACGCACTAACCATACGTCCTCTTCCTTTAGCTTCTTCGGCAGGAAGATCGACGCCATCGCAGGCATAAACGTCAGTGCCAGCAGCATCGACCCCGCGAGTGCAAACAACACCGTTAATGCCATCGGTCGAAAGAGCTTTCCCTCGGTTCCTTCGAGCAGCAATATGGGCAAGAAGACGACTGCAATGATCAAAACCCCGAAGATCGCGGGCTGTAGTACCTCGACCGCAGCATCGCGGACTAAGTTTTCATGAGTGGTTTTCCCCCCTTCATGCGAGATTTTGCGAATGCAGTTCTCGATCATGATGACACTGCCATCCACAATGAGCCCAAAGTCAATAGCCCCCAAACTCATTAGACTGGCAGTCACTCCTGTGGTGAGCATCACATTGCATGCGAATAGCATCGACAGCGGAATGGCTGTCGCCACGATGATACCCGCGCGAAGATTGCCCAGCATAATGAGCAACACTACGATCACGAGCAACCCACCTTCGTTCAAATTGGTTAGCACGGTTCGTAACGTTCTGCCAATCAAAGCGGCTCGATCATAAGTGACTTCGAGTCTGACCCCTTCAGGTAGCGTGGACTCGATCTCTGTAAGTCTCTCTTTCACGGCCTCGACCACTTGTCGTGAGTTTTGGCCGATAAGCATCATCACTAAACCAGTAACGATTTCGCCTCGTCCGTCGCGAGTCACAGCTCCTTGGCGAGTCATGGGTTCTATGCTCACTGTAGCGACATCTCGAATCAAAATGGGCTCGCCCTTCGAATCGCGTTCGACCACGATCGCTTCGATATCTTCGATCGACGTTAGCAATGACATGCCCCGAATAAATCGCTGTTCACCGTTGTGAACAATGTAGCCACCGCCAGCAGTGCTGTTGTTGTTTTGAAGGCGGCTAAAAAGCGTATCAATCGTGATCCCATTGCTGGAAAGTCGATCGGGATCGGGTTGGATTTCGAACGTCTTGTAATATCCGCCGTGAGTGTTGATCTCTGTAACACCGGACACTTGACGCAACCGCGGAGAGATGTCCCATTCGAGCATCGTCCGCAGTTCCATGGCCGTGTGTTTTTCGCTCCGCACTTCGAATTGGAGAATCTCCCCGAGTGCTGTGGTTAACGGCCCGACGGTCGGAGTTCCATATCCTGGCGGGATTTTGGTCGCTGCATCCGTGATGCGTTCGGCAACAAGTTGTCGAGCACGATAAATATCAGTCCCCTCTTCGAAGACGATCGTGACAACTGATATTCCAAACTTAGATACGCTGCGCAATTCCTCGACGTCAGGCAGTCCACCCATGGAGCTTTCGACGGGATAGGTTACATAACGTTCTACTTCGAGCGGCGGCAACGATCCCGCTTCCGTTACCACTTGAACCTGAACGTTTGTCATGTCAGGGATGGCATCAATCGGAAGCTTGAAAGCCGAATACACACCAGCAGCCGCCATCAGCGCGGTAAGAATAAGAACTAGGCCGCGATTCACGACCGAGAATTCAATGATTTTTGCAAGCATGATTCGGAGCTATTCCGTTTCCCCTTGAAGCAGCAATTCAGACTTCAAGAGAAACGCTCCACGAGCCACAACAGCATCACCCAATCGCAATCCATCCAGCACTTCCACCCAATCTTCAGTAGCCTGACCGGTCCGAACATCGACTTTTCGGAATCGTCCTCCTCCCAAGTCAACGAACGCGAACGAATGATTTTCGTGCTGAACAATTGCGTTCGACGAAATCGTGATCGCTTGTCGTGGCTTTCCGACCGGGATGGTAACTCGCACAAACATCCCCGGCCGCAGGAGTCCCTCTGGGTTGTCAATCGTGGCCACAAGCGGTATCGCCTTGGATTCCCTATCGATTTCTCGCCCAACGAAACTAACGACGGCATCAAAGCTTCGGTGTTCCAAGGCAGGAACCTCCACCTTGATTTTGGTTCCAGCCGTCAATGAGATGGCGGACCAATCCCCCTCTCGCAAGTTCGCAGAAACATAAAGCGAAGTCGTATTGGCCAGAGCCATAATGGAGTCCCCTTTCGAAACTCGTTCTTGATTGGCGAAACCTCGCGATTCAATAGTGCCTGAGAATGGTGCTCTGATTTCCAAACGTGAGAGAGCTTCTTCGCTCGTCAAATTACTGGAGTCATCGATGTCCTTATAACCTAGCAAAGCTTCCAGTGACTGTTGAGCCAAATGGAATTGGCGTTGTGCTTCGGCGACTTTGGCTTCGGATGCGAATTTGGATTGCGTCGAGTTATAGAGGGCCTGATCGCATGCCGTTTGGAACGTGGAGCGAGCAATTTGAAGCTCTGCTTGTCTCTCACGAATCGTGCGACCAGGAATAGCTCCGGTTTCCGCAAGAGGCTGAATGTTATTGAGCAGCTCTTGGGCTAATTGCAGTTTGGCGTGCGCCGTCAAGATTTCTAGTCGATAAGTCCCCAAAGCTGATTCATCAGTGTTCAGCTCACTCGTCGAAGTGTTGGCCGGTGGCGTAATCTTGGCCAGCAGTTTGCTAAGATTGTCTGCAATGGTGGATTCGCGATGGAGAATTTGTGTTGCTAGATCCAGCTCTCTCTTTCGTTTGATGACGTCCGATCTGGCTTGGCCAATGTCCGGACTGCGCATGATGGCAATCAATTCGCCTCGCCCGACTTGCTCCCCTGGAGTAACGACGATTTCTTGCAAGAGCCCGTCGAGAGGTGCCTTGATGTCAACGTGTTTTCGCTCGTCGTATTGGATTCGACCCGTTATGATATTTGCCATCTCCAGAACATGGGATTGCACCGAAGATGTTTCGAGATTGGCTGCCGTTAGCTTGCCCGCCGGCAAAGTGACAATGTCAGCATCACCGGGCAGGTTACTAGCAGCCTCTTGCGTGTCCGTCGCGGGGGATTGCGTTAAAAGCAAGTGAACCGAATACCAGCAGCTAACCAGTAAAATGGCCACGATGAGGCCTGGGGCAAATTTGGTAAAGAAATGATTCATGACAAATGCTTGTAAGTGCAGGCAACGCCCTTTTTTCTAAAGGGCAAAAACAGAAAACATCCAGCAGACGATGCAAACGTGTGCCAGTAGATTGCTAAGCACGCAATAACTGTGCCAATTCATAGAACTCAGGGAAATGCTTACTCAAAGGCCCCATTCGCTTACTAGATCGCAGGAAAGGGAAAGGGTTTAAGCAGGCTGGTGGAAAGATTCTTTCCAAACATCAACTCGGCGTTTCAGCGTGATTAAAACCTTTTTGCTACCATTCGTATTCCAGTGCTAGTCCGCTTCCTCCAGAGGCTGAGAAAGGAATCAGTCGCCATTGAGAGTCCCCCTTTTCGGTTTGGTCCACAGCGGTTGCCGCCACGTAAGCCATGGCCCAGCCGAGTCCGATTTGCGAGGGATAATGAGCATTGTCGTTGACTCGCGATAATGGACCGATCGCTGATCCCAAATACCAAAGTGATTTTTTGAGAGGGTTGTCGGTCATTTTGGCTGCGGTGATGAATGGCAAAGCGGACATAAAGGCGTGTCCACTGACTCCGTTGTTGTCTTGGAACGGTTGCCACTCGGAGCCGTTGGCTGTCTCGCCCGGCCGCGATGCACCGGTAACGAGCTGCATCGCAATTAGTGGCGGAGCACCGACAATAAAACCACGCATCGAGCGTTCGCCCCAATTGCCGAAACGTTCCATATTCGGCGAGCCATCGAAAATCTCTCCTGACAGCCAAGCAGCTCCCATAATGGGCAATGTGTAAACTCCTTCGCCAAGCTCTTTATTGGCATGCAAGAACTCAAACCACTCGTCACTGGTCGCCCCTGCAACCGAAGATTGAAAATGCTTCTGAATTTGATGATCGAGCTGCGTGTTAGCAAACAGCCCACCTATTGCAAACGCTCCTCCCAAGCCGAGGAGCGAGTCGCCTGAGTAATAGTTCTTCTGGTCATTTAGAAGACGTTGAAGTAGCGGGTCGCGACTCTTCTTTACCGGAACAACGCCACTTAAGCCGAATGGGTCGATCTCCATGGCCTCCCGAGTTCCATAAGACTCAAAGGAACCATCGGGGGTAACGCGAAGCTCGCCGGATTGGGCATTCGGACTGTGCTCCAACGCCGTTTCATGAGAAAGGAAACGAATAGGTGCACCCGATCGTTTAGCGTCCGCGTTCTCAATGGAGACAGGCTGAGGCGATGAAGCAAGATTGGTTGCACTGCTGGAACGGGGCACATGAAACGAATGGCAACCGAGCGAGACGATCCCAACAATGACTAGAAGGAATGATACGCTGTGTCGCAATTCGAAAACCCTACCTTGTATCTTCAATGCTGACTTCACTAATACGGGGCTCTCAAACAGAAATAGCGAGCGATGACTCTGCGAGTCAACGGCGCTGAATCAATCCATGAAGGGCAACGTGGTTGGCAAGATATTGGCCAAAGTTCGCGTACAGCGAGTTAGTGCCTGCAAGCAAAGGAATGTTTCGGCCAGTTTTCCGTCGGTTAATCGCAATCGGCATGGAAAGAAATTGACCAGGGCCGAATGTGACAGGGTTCCGAAGAAGTCTTTTTTTTCCGGAAAAACCCTTATTCATGGGGTGATGGCCCAGTTCGGTGTCTTTCCATGTTGTAGCAGGGGTAGCCTGTGGGGCAGGTTATCTTTTACACTACTCA
Source organism: Pirellula sp. (assembly GCA_025459355.1). Lineage (GTDB taxonomy): Bacteria > Planctomycetota > Planctomycetia > Pirellulales > Pirellulaceae > JBKCUI01. The sequence goes on along the minus strand of JALOQS010000021.1, from coordinate 5,994 downwards.
GCGTGCCCGGCTGACACAGTTGTGTCACTTCCAGATTTCTATCGCTCGTGAATTTTGTTTCGATATCCAACCCCAAAAAGAATCACCGTGACCTTCGCATACGATAAAGCTGCTCTTCGAGAGATTGTTCTTCAATACGCGTTGAAATTTGGCCAATTCACTTTGGCCAGCGGAAAACAGGCCTCTTATTACCTCGATTGCCGAACCATAACTCTTCACCCCAAAGGTGCAAATCATATCGCAGCCGGTATGCTCGACGTGATCGCATCCGGCGCATTCGGATCCATGCCTGATGCCGTTGGTGGATTGGCGATTGGAGCCGACCCCATCACTGCCTCCATTGTGGTTCATGCCGGTCTGCGGGATCTACCGCTGCTTGGCTTTATGGTCCGCAAAGAACCTAAGCAACACGGCACTGGCAAACTGGTCGAGGGCCCCGTTACACCTGGGATGAAAGTGGTCATTGTCGAAGATGTGATCACCAGCGGCGGCAGTGCGATCAAAGCAGCTACCGCTGCCCGTGAGTTCGGTCTAGATGTTATCGGAGCCGTCGGCATTATCGATCGACTCGAAGGGGGCCAAGCCAACTTTGATGCGGCTGGGATTCCTCTCAAGACTTTGTTCACGATCGAGGACTTCCTCGAAAAGAAATAGTATGCCCGAGCTCCCAGAAGTGGAAACGATGCGTCGAGGCTTGCTGCCCATCGTTGGCAGCACGATTGCACTCGTTGAGTTTCCTGCGATTCCGTATCGACCCATCGTGGTTTACCCCAGTCGCGAATCCCTTGCCGACAGAGTGTCGGGCCAAACGATTACCGCTGTCGATCGAATTGCGAAACGAGTGCTCGTACGGTTAACTTCGGGGGATTCTATTGTTATGCAACCCAAGATGGCTGGGATTGCCATGTTGTCTGATCCACCCAGCGAAGAGCATGTTCGCGTCGTCTTTCATCTTGGCAGGGCAACCGAAAGGCAAGCATCTCCTGCTCAGTTTCTTTATTGGGACAGGCGTGGACTAGGCACTGTTTGCCTGTGGACTCCCGATGAAGAAGCGACTCATCTCGGCCCGGATAAACTGGGACCTGATGCACTATTGGTCGATGCTAAATCCTTTGCGTCTCGATTCCGTGATTGCAAGAAAGCGGTAAAAGTTGCATTGCTCGATCAAACACTGGTTGCGGGAATTGGCAACCTTTATGCGGCTGAGATTCTGTTCGCCGCCAAGGTTTCACCTGAAGCGCGTTGCTGTGATCTTCCCAAATCGAAATGGCGATTGATCTTTGAGCACTCGCAACGCATTCTTCTGAAGGCCATTGAAAACGAAGGCTCAACGCTGAGCGATGGTACCTATCGTAATGCGATAAATGGTGAAGGCTCCTATCAGAATCATCACTTGGTCTACGATCGCGAAGGGGAACCGTGCACGCGATGCAAAGGGACCATTGTGAGAATCGTCCAAGCGCAGCGAAGCACGTTCTATTGCCCTAAATGCCAGGGGTAAGAACGGATCGAACGTAAAATGGACACTCCTGCCCGTTTGATGAACTCAAAGTCGGTCAAGGACGAATAGAAAAGACCAACAGTGCACCCACTTGCACAGAGGGACCTTGGATGGGCAGAAACATCGAACGCAGAAAGATATGCAACCCACATTTTTCTGCGTTCTATTTTTCTGCCAAACCATGATTTTTGTCCTGCGTTGACGGCATTTGCAAGCTGAACGCCAATCTCCCTGGGTACCAATCGCTTGCGAAGGATCGAATCACTGGTTTGCGCGGATTAGGCCGGAGTTAGAAAAGGGCGTTTCCCTACCTTGCGCTTTCGGGCTGGTATTAAAGACCGTCCCTCGCTAACGCTGCGGGTTGCGATCAAGTCAAAACCTACCCTTACTTGCTCCGGAGCAACTGAATCTTGAGAATGGCGACGCACGTTGGACCGTGTGTGATTTCGCTGTCCATCACCATGCGGACCGCTTCTGTAAAAGAGACCCGAAAGCACTCGATCTTTTCCGTCGCTTCCGGATTGGGATCCATAAAGGATAAATCTGTCGCTAAGAAAAGCTTGGTCGGCGACCACAATGCAGCAGTCAGCGGGTCCACCGTGCCAATTTCTTGGAGGCATCCAGCATTGACACCGATCTCTTCGGCTAGCTCACGCTGGGCAGCGAGCTCAGCCGACTCTGTCTCTTCAATACCACCACTAACACCTTCGATCGTATCACGACCTGCAGCGTAATGAAATTCTTTGGTCAAGTGCACAACATCATCATGATCGATCGCGATGACGCATACACCCGGTTTAATGCGAACCGTGGAATAGGTCCCAGGATTTCCATCGGGACGCAACACGCGATCGCACCGGACCTTCATCCATGGATCTTCGTAAACAACCCGTCGTTCTTCAATGGTCCATGGTCCATAAGGATGATGAGGAGGAAACTCATCTTTAGAACTCGGGTGCAAGGGGGGTACCTCTACGGTTTAGCAGCTTCAGTTTTTTGTGTTGGTGTTTGCTGAGATTCCTTGGCACGAGCTAGATCGCGAGCAATGTCGCCAACACTTTCCAACAACGACAGCTCCAAAGTGTAATCGGCGTCGGCGGTTGCGTCACCCTCGACATCCGAAACTTCCCAGGATTGCGACGCCATGCAGACATCAGTCGATCGAGCATTTACGTCACTCGCAATGTCGCCCAATTCCTCGTTGTCTAACTGAATCCCCAATCGATTCGACATGGCTCTACGCAATAGCAAGTCTTCGATGTTCCCTTGTACCGAATATTCAGCTTCTTCACCCACCGACTCGATGCCCAAAACGCGCGACTCCGACGAATGACGGGACGACTTAAATAGCTCGGTAAACTGAGACCAGCCCAAAGCGTAAACGTAGGGAGAGTGCATAGTAGCCAGAGAAGTCGATTGGTCGCGCATGGGATTTCCGCCTTGGGTTAAAGTGATGGTGACAGATCTTTCCTAGGTCAATCACTTTCGCATGCAACTTGCCAAGTGGAAAACTGCGGTTTATACGCTGCGGTGCGTCCCAATATCACACGAGTATGCCGGTTATACAGGTTATGACACCTTGGCAAGATAGTCGCGTTACACTTTGTCCCGACATCGTTTCGAAGAGGCAATCCTAGTCATCGAGCGGGATGACCTTTTGTCCCGCGTAAAACTTTGTGATGTCGATCCCATGCTTTTGTTCGTCTTCCATTAGCTTTAGTCGCAATTCCAATCGCTCCATACGTCGCTGTATCTGCGGGATCATCTCCAGGGTATTGCTGACAATCTCGTGCTTAGGAACCGCTGGATAACCTAATTGCCGTTGCATGGCAGAAAACAAAAACAGTGGGTCCTTTTTCCGGTTCGCAAACGCAATCTTCCCCTCGCGCTCCCCGAACAGAATCGGATACTCCGCCTCAGCATCTGGACCGAGATGTCTCTTTCGATACGTAACAAACTCCTCGCTTCGCCCATAAATCAAATCGGCCAAGTCCACGAAACCCAATTGCCGCCGCACGATGAGAATCCACTCTTTCCAATTCTCATCATAGAGTGGGTCTTCACTCATGGCCTTGAGCCCGGAATCGTAACTGAGCCGGTTCCTGCACAGTGTTTCGAACTGATAAAAGAAGAACCCTTGCCGATTATTGTCAGAGCGCCCTCGATAGTCGGCTTCGTGTTTCAAGATCTTAAGTGCAGTCTTAAAGTCGAAACGGCCTCGATCGGATTCAGACTGCTCAACGATAAATGTCTGAAACGGAGTGAAGTAATGGCTTATCTTACGCATGCCGGGAGCCATCACGCCGGAATGCTTGAGCTCCGCTGAAAGAAACGCGATGGCCATGGGAAGCTTGGTGGTTGCCAAAACCTCAAAACGACAAAGCTCCAGTAGCTCTTGAAGCGTGATATCCTGACCAAGCCGCTCGAGAAGAACTCCAAAGAAGTGTGCTTGTTCAATGAATTCTTCGCGATCTAACATAGAAGCCTAGCTGGTCGATGTCTTTACGGAATCATGCCCAAATGAAATGAGCCGAGGGTTTGACTCCTCGGCTCAGGATCACTTTTTCAGTATACAGTCGCTTGCTGCATAGATACAGTCGGTCGCCGACTAGTGTCCGCTGGCGGCTTGCCCGTTAATGGTTTGAGGCTTGTAACCACCCTTGGACTTGAAGTAACCGATCAAGATCAAGTAGCAAACCAACATAAAGGCTGGGAATACGGTGATCTTGGCCAGAGACGATTGCTTAGCTTCCTTGGCTAGCTCTTCAACTTTCTTCTTGGTTTCACCTTCGAGCAAGGCAACCTTTTTGGTGTCAACGGCCTGGTAACTTCCCAGGAAATAAGTCTCATCTTTCGAAACTTGCGGATAAACGTCGGGCAATGCCGCAACGATAGCTGTCTTGGCCGACTCTTCTTGCATGTGTCCGATTACCGGCTGTCCGAGAACTCCGACCGTGAGCATCCCGATGCCGGCGATGGCGTTAAGTGTCAACGCACCACCCTTGGGGAATTGCTCCGCCACAACACCCAACATGGTTGGCCAGAAGAATGTCTTACCCACACCGTAAAGAGTCGCTGCAGCGAAGATCAATGCCATGCCCTTGACTACGGACAAGCTGTAGAGACCAACAATCGCGAGCACCGAGCAGGCTGCCAACAAACCGAGCGGGGTCAAAGCCTTGACAATCGGTCCTGCAAAGAATCGCAAAACCATCATGATCGCCGAGGTGTAGATCAGAACCCAGAGAGGACTATATCCTAGTTTCGTCATTGGCTCTTCCATAATGCCGGTGATCGCGCCGTCGGTTCCCAACTCCGTTGAGTAAACACCATACAGAATGGAGCCAACAATGATAGGAATGTAAACCGCGTAAGCTGACCATTCAAAGGTCTCACCGAGGTTTCGGAAGATCAAGAACAGCGCGATCGCTGCACCAATCACACCAAACTCGCCGAGCATTTCCGCGTAAGTAGCCCCCATGGAAACTCGTTCGCTGACAGGAAACTTGGCCCGTGCCAACATGATCAAGTAAACGACGGCGGGAATCGCGATGATGTAGACCAAAAGTCTCCAGTCTTCGGTCGCTGCCGAACCAAGCCCGAGAGTGATCAAACCACCGATGACCAAACCACCCGGCCAACCTGCGTGCAGCATGTTGAGGTATTTGGTTTTCTCTTTGCTAAAAAGAGTTGCGATGACTGGGTTGATGAACGCTTCCACCGTTCCGTTACCGAGTCCTAGAATGATGGAGCCGATGGTTAGAAAGTTGAGCCCCTTGGCTTGTGCAGCGACCAACGCTTCCCCTTCGAGCCCTGGTGCTTTGACAATGCTGTGTGCATAGAGAGCGAAGGCAGCGTAAAGCGAATAGCAAACAACGCTAAAGAACATCGCCGTTCGGTAACCGATCTTGTCGATCACCAAGCTGAACAAAATGATACTGATCGAAAAGGACCATATCCCCTGTCCGAACAATTTCGCTGCTTGGACGGTATCCAGCCCGAAGTCACGCGGCCACATCTCAGCCATGTTGCACATGAACGCACGTGAGATAAATGCGAACGCTGTCGTAATCAGCGCGATGAAGCAACCCCAAAACATCAGCATGGAGGGCTTCTCATTGGATTGAGAATCTGTCATTTTTCTTCGAAACTAAAAGAAGTGAGAGGGACGGTGATAGAAGGAGTGAAGTGTAATCCGCCCCTGCCCGTTCCGCTACAGTGGATAAGTCACCCGAAAGGACGTTTTTCCAACTTATTGAGCCCATTCCACGCCCCAAAAGCTCCGTTTTGGTAATCTAGACGGTTTGCCTCGGGCTTAGCGGCTGGCGAGGCTGGATTTCTAGGACTTTGAGAGGGCATCTCGGAATGTCATTACGATTCGCTATTAGATCCATTTGTATAGCCAACCTGCTCGTCTTGGCCGTTTGCTCTGAGGCTTATTCGCAGCTCGCTCGCTACCAACTGGGCAAACAAGTTATCGCATTCGAAGAAGC
>JALOQS010000180.1 GCA_025459355.1 Pirellula sp. | reverse complement strand
GGCGTGACTTCGATGACAAATTATCGGCATGTCGGCCGCGGCAACCGTTGTTCTACTTCTCTTTTTCCGAATGCTTAGAGGACCCAACGGTTGCTTGAAAGAATGTCCAAATGACATCGGTTGCTTTCAGTTTGTCGGTGTTTCTGCCGACCAAGAATCCTGGCGCTTGACTCTTTCCGCCCGCCCAGTGATGACCCAAACCATCCACAGTGATGTATAACAATTGCGATTGGCCTCGACCTGAACCATAACGAAGCTTTCGCACGCCGTTGGACTCTTCATCAGCAACTGGCTTTTCGTCACACTCAATCGCTTTCGCCCACTTAGTGATCATGGACATAACCGGCGGCTTCGATCTGCCTCCCTGGTCTTGACCTCCCAACGCAAGCCGAGGGAAACCTCCCTCTATCGGGTTTAACGTGTCGGCTGTACCTGTTAAATAGCAAACCGATATGCTACGCAGTGGTTTGATCGACTCGGTCCAACACGTTCCAGAATGGGGCGCAATCGCAGCAACTCGGTCCGCTAACTCAGCCCCAATTCGAAAGGTCATTGATGCACCGTTCGAAAACCCCGTAACGAACACGCGATCTTGATCAATAGAATACTCCTTTGACAGTTCGTCGATCAAGGATCTTAGGAACCCCACATCATCGATGTTCTGTTCCCCTGAATGAAAACGCCCGGAACCATCGTTCCACGCTTGCGGATTAGAACGCAAACTGGCAGGCTGCAATGGATCTGGTCTCGTGGCTTCGGGATACACGACGATAAACCCCTCAGCGTCTCCCTTGTCCGACAAGCCCGTCTCGCGTTGCGAGAGAATCGCTGTCCCTCCCATACCGTGCAACATGACAACCAGCGGCACGGCTTTGCCTGCCTCGTAACCTTTGGGAACGTGTAGTAGGTAACGTCGCTCCAGACGACCGATCACGATCGATCTTGACTATCAGGCCAAGCATGATGAACAGGACAGATTTCCGAGAAACAGTCCCTTTTTTCACGATCATGCCATCTCCAAAGTTGTCTTGATAAGCCGCCCGTCTTCGATGCGGACAATGCGATCTGCTATATCGAGAATACGACTGTCGTGCGTCACCATCAAGATGGGAATCGCATGAGAACGAGCAATTCCTTGGAGCAGCTCGACCACTTGCCGCCCAGTAACTTTGTCGAGTGCAGCAGTTGGTTCATCTGCCAAGATGAGATTGGGCTTGGTAACGAGTGCTCGTGCGATTGCTACCCGTTGCCGCTGCCCTCCGGACAACTGATGGGGAAAGGAATCTAAATGATTTGCCAAGCCAACGGCCGATAGAATCTCTTTGGTTCGTTGCCGAGCTTGTTCGGAATCAACCCTCGGATGCAATTCAAACATGAGCTCGACATTACGCCGCGCCGACAAAAAATCCAATAGGTTGTGATGTTGAAAAATGTAGCCAACTTGACGCCTTAGATGCACGAGCATCTGCTGTGAAGCACCACATATCTCTGTGCCAAACAACTTGATCGAACCCTCGTGAAACGACCTCAGACCGCTCAAAAGAGTCAAAAGTGTTGTTTTGCCCGAGCCGGACGGCCCTTCGAGTATCACGATCTCACCCGGATATATCGTTAGGTTGATATCGAAAAGAATTTGCTTCTGAAGATCGCTGGTTCCAAAACTGAAATTGAGCGAGGCAACGTTGACAACTGGATCCAACATGAACGGTGATTTCCTCTTTAGAACACGCTAGCAGGCTCTACCTGGGTAATCTTTCTTACTGCGATCGACGCAGCAGTTACGCACATAAAGATGGCTGCAATCAATACCCCCAACATATTGCTAATCGTGATTTCGACGGGCAACAACGTCGCTTGCTCGGATAGATAAGCGAGCCCGTGCGCGATCAACAATCCAGGCCAAAATCCAATTAGAGACAGAATAATTCCTTCGGAAATAATGATTCCCAATAGAAATGTTCCATGGAATCCTATTGCCTTGAGCGTTGCGAACTGGGGAAGATGATTGACAACGTCTGTGTAGAGGATCTGATAAACAATGATCATACCAACAAAGAATGCGACTCCTGCAATCATCCCCATAATGTCGTCCACTGGATCGTTGATTTTCATAAACGATTTTTCAGCTTCTAGCATTTCCGTTCGAGTCAGGACGCGAGCTTCTGTACCTAACATCTCACGAATCTGATTCGCTACTTCCTGCTCATGCGATGAGTCCGTCAGCTTGACAATTCCAATGTGACTCTTCAGACCACCTAGATTGGGAAACAGTCTTTGGAAATTGGCGTGGGTTGTGAACAGATTGCCATCGGAAGCAATAGAAACTCCCGCATGAGTTAGCCCGCATACCTCCACTCGTCGCCCGTTAACCTCCGTGGCAAAATGATGCTCCCTCTCGAAATGTTTTGCAACGTCACCGAACTTAGGGCGAGAAGAAGCATCGAAAATGATAGTGTCTTTCATTTTGAGCTTCGGTTCATTCGGATCGATCCCGGGCAAAGAAATGACATCGAACTCTAAATCTAAACCGAATACGCGAATGGGATGTTCCTGACGTGTATCGGGATTGATCCATCGAGCATTTTCGATCGCCACTGATGACACTTCTCCAACGCCATTCAAACCGTGCAACCGATCGAGAAATCGTCTAGGGAATGGAGCGGGTCGGAGAATCGTCTGTGTTCGGGCGCTAAGTACGATTACATCCCCTTTAAGGCTTCTTGGGACCTGCAGAGTGCTATCGATTACCGCATCCTTGAGACTGAGCACCGTAAGGATCATGGCGACAATGATGCTGACACCAGAAATCGCGACCAACATTCGCGTTCTGCCATGACTGAGCTGAGACCATCCGATGGCCAGTGATGATGTCTTGGAAATCATCATTGTTCGTCCGTTCTGATAATGGCAGTCACCGATGCATTAGAAAGAGACTCAACGAGACGGCTGTCCTCCTCTTTGAGATCAATAATTGCCTCAACAACACGAGCATCTGAGTCGGAAACGGGATCGTTATCGAGAACCGATTTCCGGCCAACGATTGGACGAATATGGGTGACGACTCCATCCATTGATGCTCTACGGCTTTTGAGAATGATTTTCGCTGTGGCTCCAATCCTCAGACGAATTACATCTGCCTCATAGACTTCCGCGATCACTTGCATCTGACGTGTATCGCCGAGATCGAGTATTCCTGATTCTCCTGGCCTCTCACCCTCGCGAACATGAACCCTCAGTACCAGACCATCCATAGGAGACACGACCTCAGCCATCGCTAAGTTTTCTTCTGCCGTTTTCACTCGACTGAGAGCGGCCTGAACCTCTGCTTCCAAAACGCGAACGTCCTCGTGTCTTACCGATGCCAGGAGCTTGCGCTTGGCTTCCAACTCCTGAATGGCCAAGGTTGCGAGAGTTCGCCGAAGCTTCGAATCCTCAAACTCCCCCAAGGAGATTGAATTCGTTTTGAGCAGGTCAGATGACCGCGAGAATTCTCGCTGCCTTTGTTCGAAGGACTCCCTCGCAGAAAGAAGGGTGGCATCGAGAACATGGAGCTCATGCGGATCGGGCCCCGCCCTCAGTTTATCGAGCTTGGATTGAGCGATACTCACCTGAGCACTAGCATGCTGTAATTCCGCCAGTCTGATTTCTCGGTCGTCGGCGTGAGCAATAACCTGCCCAGCGATGATACTCTGTCCTTCGTCGACGAGTAGTCTTCCAACCCGAGAGAAGTTCGCTGGAGCAGCAACATGACGAATTCGCCCACGAGGCGAAATGGTACCCAAGGCGCTAATCTGCGCGGACCTGAGAGAAACGAGCTTGCTGGTTGACTTGCGATTTTCATTCCGAGTTGTTTGTAGTGCAACTGTCGCAAAGCTCGCAGCACACAAGGTCAGAACCAGGCCCACACTGACTAGTCGCCATCTAATCCTCATCGGAACTTTCCTCGGCAGCATACGATTTCAGGAAGACATCGACAGACGATGTAACTCGTTTTTTGATCTCGGCCTCGCTCGGGACCATTTGCGAAATGACAATCGCAAGAAAATCCATACCGGCCAACAAGCCCAATAGGTGCTGTGCTGCCAGCAGCGAGTTCTTGCAACGCAAACGTCCGGCCTTGGTTTCGGATTCGAGATAATGTTGCAATGTTTCGGTAAGCTTTTGAGGCCCGGCGCTGAGTAGGGGTGCGACAAGTTCCGGGTGGGTCATGGCTTCGACGATGGCAAACCGATGCATGCGAATAGCATCGGGATGCAGCATATTGGACAAGAATGTCTTTGAGAAACCGATCAAATCGCGACGAACATTACCCGTAGCTTTGAGATTGGGGGAGAATTGGATCAAGGCTTGCTGTGCTTGGAATTGTGCCACCGCTTGTAACAATCCGACTTTCGAGCCGAAATGGCTGTACACGGTCGGTTTGGTCACCCCAGCACGGGCGGCCACCAACTCTAGAGAGAAAGACCGCCAATGCGGCATGCAAGATTTTCTCGCTCGTGGAGTTGGCTGTAACTGACATAGGATCTGACATAAAACCTCTCTTCGGCTTTGAAGCGGACTTTACTTTACCGTAAAGTAAAGTCCATGTCAAGATTTTTTCGCGTCTCAGCCATAGTAGAACAATTGTCCTCAATTGTTCTGGGAGCATCGAGCAAGCTATCCATTCAAAAAATCAGCAAAGTGCCAATGCTTGATCCTATTAAACCCGAGCTTTAGAGGCTCAACTGGCGTGCTGAACAATTGAGGACAATTGTTCTACTTTGGCTGGATGATGCTGACTTCTGGTTCGTACGCATTGCACAAGGCATCGGGCATACGATGATCACCCCACTGCACCAACCCCAATCGTTGATCATGACCGACATAGCTATTGAGGAAGAATCGTGTAGTTGATCTCCATATCCTGCTCCATGGGAAGTCCGATTTGCTGCATCTGCTCGAATCCAACGCGTTGAAACGGTGGCTGAATTTCGAGTATCTTTCCGCGTCCGATGTTCAAGGACACAGTGAGCGGTTCGCATGGCAGGCCAACCAAGACATTAGGTTTCGAACCATCAAGTTCGATAGGAGGTTTCGCTATGGCCACATCCTGTCGTAAGCGATAACTCAACGTCGTCTTTTGCTTGATCGGATTCCCGGCGGCATCGCTCAAGTTTACCGTCAACATACGACCGGGCTCCAATTGGATATCCGGTAGCGTCGCAACCATTCCATCCTCTGGTAGATAAAGCAAGCGAGTCTTCAGCCAACCTCGCAAATCTCCAGCATAAGGATCGCCGAATACCAGAAGCTCTTCCTTTTGCTGGTCAGAATTGATCCCGTCAAAACGAAACATTCCCTCGGCATCCGTTTTAATGCTCTGAAAGTTTCGACCGTATTTTGTCGAGCAACAAACGGTATAGTCTTGTACAGGTCCCTTTTCATTAACGACTCGACCCTCAATGCTAGAGCCTAGCGTCATTACGACCTGATTCCCCCCACGATTAAACCCAACATTTCGTTCTATCTTTGCCGCGTACCCTGGCTTGATAACCAGACTTGGTCCCGAATGAATGTCCTGGGGACTGGCGAAGTGAATCGATCCATCGGCGCCGCTCAATTGAAGTGTAGATGGATCATCCACCACAAACTCACTCGGTCTATCAAGCATATAGAGCGATTGGCCCTTCACATGCAGAGCGTTGGCAATTGGCGACTTATCCGAGTCGACAATGGTCAGGGATGCACCCCTTTTTATGGGCGTAATCTCTCTACGAATAGGAGTGGCTTTTGATGGATCCAAAAAGTCGGTTACACTTGCCTGAAACCCAGGCTTGCCCATCACAAGCCTGATGGAGTAGGAATTGTCGGGCAGAGTAAGCTCAAAGTCGCCGTCCGAATTCGTTTTCGTTTCGAGGCCGCACAGGGGATGCAAACAAGGATTGATCGTTGGCAGCCCTTGTATTGGTTTTGCAGCAATGACAAAAACCAATGCACCACCGACCCCAGAGTCTTTTTCATCAACCACCCGCCCCTTGATCGTTACAGGAGCCCCGGTCGGTTGATATCGCTTATGGATTGCTTCCAAGCTGATGGGACGGGTCTTTGTTGGTTCGATAGTTGGCGGAGGAACACTCAATTTAGGATCCATCATGACGATGAGCCCCTTCTTGTCGGCCGTGGTCATGACGGACTGAAACGCCTTGCCAGCCCAAAAGTCACCGACAGCACCCGCTCGGATTTGGAGTTGAACCTGGCCCTCGCCGAGATTCTTACATTCGAAGTTTCCGTTTTCATCGGAGACCCCTAAAGTGCTTTGCGAAGGAACACTCTGACCGCTTCGATTTTGACGAATCAAATTGACGCGAGTTTCCGGTATCGCCGAGATCGTAGCACCTGAGACGGGATCAGCTTCGGGGGAGAGAATCTCGCCACTAATCGTAAGGTCGCCATACTTCGTTCTGAAATTCATGTCGGGAACTCGCGTTTCCCCGTCTGTTAGGGCCACGGGATTAATGCTCCAGGAACTCATCGCCAAATCCTCGGGCGACTGAACGCGAACAACAGCAGTGCTATCTTCAACGTCATTGAGCTCGATGGAATAAACCCCATCTTCGTTTGTCGTGGCTGTTCCAAGAATCGTTTCTGGTCCATAGGAGACGGTGAACGGGCCTGTCGGATTTGCGGGACGGCGATACGCATGAGCGACGACAGAAGCATTTTTGACTGGCTTATCATCCATGAGAATACGGCCACGCAACCTTGGCTGCGAGGTCTTTTCCGTCTGTTTCAATACAACGGGGTTTGAGGGAAAAGAGCCTACCGAGTTATAAGAGACCATTAAGCTCGTTCTCAGTAAGCCTTTCTTGGCAACCAAAGAGACATCGTATTTCAAATTGGGAGCGACCCTAATTTGAAACTTACCTTCCGAGTCCGTCTTGGTTTGGAAACGATACGGGCTCATCATTTTGGCCAACGAGGCTTCGATCTCGACGTCTACCTGCGGTTTACCATCGGCATCCAATATGATACCTGTTAATGGAATGGCTGGACTAAGAGGCAGTTCTATTTCGTGAGAGGACTTTCCGTCTAAACGAATAGGTATTGACGTTGATTGTTGGGTCTTGAAATAGTCTGCGATAAGATCGGTATCAAACATATAAGGTGGTAGGGGAACTTCGTATCCGAAGACGATATTCCGAAAACTGACATTCACCGTATCCTTAGGGACAACGATCGCAAACCTACCTTCGACGTCAGTCGTTACGTTTAGATTTGGTACTTTCTGATTAGGCGCCCAGTCACCTATCCGATCCTTTCCATCCGAGAATACGAGACTAACATCTTGAACACCCACCTTTGTTACGCTACCGATCACGCGTCCTTTCACTAGTACTCCCCTATCGAGTTCGATCTCAACGACTTCATTCGAATCTGGTATCTTGAATGCATATTGCATAGGAACGTGCTGTGAGGTAGGGAATAGGCTCACCGTTGCCATACGATCGGACGATTCTTGTACGGGGTAGATATGATACTCATTCAATGTCACCAACCCCCGTTCGTCAGTAACGAAGTTCGTGGTCCATTTCGGAATGATGCATCCAGAAACCGGCTCCTTGGTCTCAGAGTCGACAATTCGTATTTGAATCGGCAGAATCTCTTTCGGCTTGAGTGCAATCTCTAAAGGGCTTCCATTGAGCTCAAACGGACTGACCATTCCGTCTTCGCTAATCTCTAGCTGATAGTCCGCATCATTGAGATTTAGTCGAATCCATCCGCTAGCAGGCAACCCGAACCACTCGAATGTTCCATCCCGGGCAATATTGGCTCGCGGAACGAATACAAGCTTCCAAGGATCGATCTTATTGCCCCCGGGGGAATAACCAGATCCGAAGGACGTCGCGGACCACTCATGAAATATTAAGGATGTCGAACTAAACGAATCAACTTGGTTCTCCGACCCAAGCCGACTCAACCTGCCAGTCAACTTAGTTGTAGGTAACATCACAATCTTGACTGCTTGGGGTCCGGAACTGTTCTCGATGGTTTGAGCACTCCAACCCCACTCAGGGTGAATCACCAACGCAATAAGCTGAGCGTAGCCAGGCCTGCCTGAACTCAGAGGCTGGATATGCCGGGTCGTGCGAATGTTGGTTCGTATCGTTTTCCCTTGCTCATCAGTTACTGATAAGTCCAGCGGCATTTGCAGCCTGCGCATATCAGGATGTTCAAAGTCTAGGCTGACCGCATTCAATAACCCTGAGGCCGATTCGAAAACGACCACCAACGCGCCCACCACCGGCTTTCCGTCCGGCGACACGGCCTCGACGGAGATATCAATTCGTGGACCGCCACGTGGCACTTGTGCGATTTCATCGACGATCGACTCATCAAGATGCTTCCACTGAGGCAGTTCTTTCAGTTTGCGAATCGCCTCTTTCGAATCATTCTCTGCTGCACGAGTTTGCTGTACCAAGAATAACGAAAGGGGCAGCAACAAGAAGACAAAGAAACAGAAGGCTCGTCTTAGCGTGACGTCCAATTGCAATGGGGTGTTCGACATAGTAAATCCCTATGGCTCGGGTGAAGGAATCGATTCTACGCCCCCCATTCTTGCAGATCGTTCGGCTCTAAGCGAGCGTCAGGGCGAGATATTTTTCCAAGAGTTTCGTCCCACCATTGCGAGGAAAATACTGTTACCAAGTACCACTGTCCTCGATGCAACGTCGTGGACTAGGGAACCACTAAAGACATTTTTGCCGACGATATTGTTTCTGGTTCCAAGTTCGATTTCAAGTAAAGATCTTTAAACACATTCACTTCAGGTGTATCGACTTGAAACAGCTCGGCCATATAACGACTCGATAGCGATTGAAAGAGAAGCCTAACCGACACGGTGTAATCCCCGCGAGGAAGATCGATCTGGTAGGTGACGGAGTCTTGTCCGGCGATGAAGTTTGCGTCGTCGGAGATACCTCGCGGCCGAGTCGCTTCGGCATGTTCATGGTCTGCAGACCAGCCGAGCGGCAAGAGGCGATTGTCTTTTTGGAATCGACTACCTCGAAGTAGAGCGAACGTCAGTTCACCATTATTGTCCTCCATCAACGATTCATAGATTTGAACTTGGCTGGAGTCGGAGATAACTGAATAGTGAGGTTGTGCTGAGGCCTGTGCGTGCTCGGTGCTCAAAACATTTCCTTGATGATCAATGATTTGCGCCTGGTCATTGCATCGCCCTGAAGCGAAATGAACAGCACCTGAGACATCTCGAACGACCAGTTCGATCCAAGCTCGCCGCGACGGATAAGCTGTTGGGAATTTGTGACCCGATAGATTTTTAACCTTAACGGTTAGATTGGTAAATCTGCTATCGTTATAGTCGGAGTCGATTTCAATTTGTGCCGTTTGCTGTTGGAGCATTTTTTCCGATTCGGTGATGACTCGATCGAACGCTTCAGTGGGAGTTGTCAGTCCGAGAGCTTTGCGATGGTTACGAATGAGCTTCGTCATAAACGTGTTACCACCTGCAAACGTATGGCGGCCAAACGGTTCACGAGGCTTGAGAAACGGAAAGTCACGGCCGCCTGGGTTGTGTGCTAATCTGGTCGCTATTTTGTTACCATCTATATCAGATTGCGGCATGTGGCACGACTGACAACTTCGGGCCGTCTTGTTGTTCGTATTAGACTCGGTGTTGAAGATCGAGTTACGCCATTCCAGATAAGGCACTTGTTCGTGTAACTTTACGCCCGTGGCATCACCATGGAGGTCATAGCTGTCGGTAATCACGGTATGACAAGTCGCACACATCGCAGAGCTGAGGATGTGATCTCCTTTGGTTGGCGTGTAGCTCACATGACGCTGCATGGGCATTGTGACTGGATTTGCATGAGGACCGTAGATAAGACTGTTTTTATTAATGACAAAGCCACCTGTGAAGGAATCCTCTGTCCCAAGATTATCCGCTGCGATTTGGTGGCAAACGGTACAGGAAACACCATCCGTTCCGAGTGTTGATTTGGGATGATCCTTGTTCAGAAAGGCGAGAATTTGCCCGGGAGGACTGGTGTGAATAGGAGCGGACATCGGAGCATGGCAACGGCTACAGACCTCTTCGATGTGAGCTTTTTGCGCTGGGGTAGCGGCGACCTCTGCGGACACGGCAGCTCGCCAGTAGGGATCGATGGCGGAGTTTGCCATCATCGATCCGGACCATAGATCAAATGGGGCAACATTCCGATCTTGGGAGTCCCGCATGGCGGAGGCTCGCGCAGAAAATGAGTGACACAGAGCGCAGTCAGTGGATTTGGTGAAGTGGGGTGACAACTCGGTCGCGACGAGTTGTTGATTAGGAGAGGGAGAATCGTTTTGGGCTATGACGATTTCGTGTGTGGTTAGTGCGGGAGCGAAGATTGTCAGAAAACGAACAAAGAAACGAGACATTTTCTGGCGATTCCGTTCCGCAAATCGGTTGCTTTTTAGTTTTCGTTGGCTCACATTGACACTCTAAATCTTGTGGGAGGGGCATCAATTCATTAGATCCACGAGAAACAGAGAAGTTACATCCCAGCCGTGAGATCGTTTAAGTCTTGAGGCAGGATACCGTGAGTTTTCAAAAATGTTCTTTGCTCGGTGTCCAAAGTTGGTGCTATGCCAACGAGTTGTTTACTCCAACCATGGTACTGAGGCATTGCCTTGAGAAATCGATCAACGTGTTGAATGAAGTTATTTACATCAGACATCAATTTCTTTGGAGATCGTTTAATTGATCCGAAACGAATAGACTCGGTCGTTTCATTAAAGGCTACGAGATCGATTTCGGTTCCTGCCTTGTCCCAGAATCCTTGAACTCGATGGGTAATGGGAAAGTCCCCTATTCCCTTGCGACTTCGTTCTTCATATAGCTGCCCCACGAGCTTTTCTAGAGAGCCGCCTTCAACATCCATTAAACGTTTATCGGTTTCATGGATCAATTCATCAAGGGGTCGAAACGCGATTGCGGAGACGGGATTTCCGATCGCAGCTAGCCATGAACGCAGGAAGTTGTCGGTGACGTAATAGCGACCACGTTTCGCTTCGGGTTTCGCGAACACAGGTAGCTTGCGTTCGATCAGTTCGAATTTCTCGACGAGAATTTTTAAGTAGCCTCCTACTTGTGTGTCGGCGGTTCCGGATACTTCGCGTATTGCGTGAACTAGCTCCTTGTGCATACGACCCGGATTTCGTGCGACGAACTTCAGGACCACATCGTACCGTCCTCGCAATTCACGTAGAAACCAATTCTCTGCTTCGGACCGAAGGGGCGAAGAGCTCTCGAAAAAGATGCGACGAAGTAATGTTTTACGATTGGCGGCCAATACGTCTTGCTCAAAACAGTCGCGATAGAACTTTGGAACTCCCTCAAAGAGGTTCCAAAGAAATAGCAACCTTTCGGCGGTTGGTTCAGAATGTTCCCGAAGGATCGATAGAATGGAGCTAATGTCGAGATGCGAAAGATTGATGTTGTCGGTGACTCGGTTATAGAGCGGTGCCGTACGATCTTCGAGCAACGCTACCATCTCCGTGTGGATCGAACCAAGCACGATTAAGCCACCATTGACCTTATTCGCCTTGGCTGCCAAACGATCCACGCTTGCTTGCAAGTAAGAGCAGAATTCTTCGTAACCTTTGCGATTGAAGTATTGAAATTCATCTAAAATGAGGATGTAACCTCCCTCTGCCATGGCTTCTAATAACTTCGCAAGTTGCAGCATATCGTTGGGACGAGGATGCTTTTCCGATGGCACAGAGAAAGTCTCCAAGGCGTCTTTTACTGCTGAAAGCACACCGGATGGCTCCGAATCTGGGATCTGCACATAAAATACCGGTAGCTTGCTACCGAGTTCTGCCATCGCCTGCTGAATAAGCGTGGTTTTCCCAATGCGCCGACGCCCTGTAACCTTTGCAAAGAACCAGCGTTTGCGGTCAAGCATCCGCTCTAAATCCGTGAGCTGTTCTCGCCTTCCGTAGAATTTCCATTCGGACATGCTGCCCTCGAAAGATAAAGCGGCTTTATCAAAAAAAGATAAAACCACTTTATCTTAAGCCCGAGTAAAAGGCAAGCAGATTCCCAGACCTGCGTTCTTGGATCCAGTAAGCTCTTGTAGGCCGTAACGAGCGATAGCGAAGTTACGGCAGGCCCCTGCGCAATTCATGGCCGTTTCTGACTAGTCAATGATCCCTGGCACGCGATGCCGTAACTGCGTCGCTGCGCGACTTGTTACGGCCTACAAGAATTTTGTTACTGCCTACAAGAGAACCATTGTTTGGCAGGTTTTATCGACCATTTCTAAAAATTTGGCGAACATGTCGATTGGAGGTCACTCCGTAAATGCGAAGCTTGGCGTTCGCAACGTCGACATCGAACTACTCCCAACACGATACGAACCATGAAATCGACAACGGAAAAAACATTTCAAACGACCGTCGTTGCGAGACTATCGGGCGAAGATATCGAGCATGGCGACTTTATCACCGTCTCTACCGAACTGATGGAACTGCCGTCATTTTTTTGGTGCTGCTGTGATTCTGCACTCCCTGCAGACGAACCGGTAAGACTCCGATTCGTGCCCGATCAAGCGGGCCAGCCATTCAAGGTCGTAACCGTTTGCCTGCCCTTCGTTTATGCGAAGAATGCGAGCGACAAGTTGATAACCTTTGACGTTCGCCAACAGCAACTCGTTCGACTCGATCGAAAATGCGCTCGCAAAGTTTGGAAGCGACTCAAAGCAGCCGTGCCACCCAAAACGATTTGATCGACTTGCTACCAAACACTGGTTAACGTGTTACGATGAGTTTCAGCCCATCCCACTTGAAGACGAAGACAGGGAGAATCTTATGCGTAACGAGAATGCTTCTTTCATTAAGCCCACGAATGCGTTGGTAGATCGCAGACGTTTTTTGCAAGCATCAGGTGCATGTGGCTTAACGCTACTCGCTCCTGAACTTGCACGTTCACGTGCACAAGGACCTCGCGACGAAAAGATTCGCTTGGGTGTGATCGCGGATGTGCATCAAGATATCATGCATGATGGTGTCGAACGAATAACGGCATTCCTATCGGATATGCAAAGTCAGCAGGCCCACGGGATCGTTAACCTCGGGGATTTCTGCGTACCGCATTCTCGCAACGATCCCTTCATGGCCAAATGGAATGAATTCACCGGGAGCAAATTCCATGTTTTGGGGAACCATGATACCGACGGAGGCTTTCGCAGGGAACAAACCGTCGAATACTATCAAAGCCCAGGACGTTACTTTAGCCAAGATCTACATGGATTGCATCTGATTGCTCTCGATGGCAATGATCCCGATGGCAAACCGGGATATCCCTGTAATGTCAATGACGAGCAGCTCAAGTGGTTGGAAGCAGATCTGCAAGCGACACATCTCCCCACCGTCATCATGATTCACCAACCGATCGATGGATTCGATAAACATGTGCGCAGTAGTGCCAAAGTTCGCGAGGTCTTGGCCAACGAAAATCGTCGAGTTGGTTTTCGCAAAATCATTCTTGTTTTATCGGGACATGCGCATCTGGATTACATCAAAGAAACCGATAGCATTCCGCACGTTCAAATCAACAGTGCTTCTTATGCATGGGTTGGCAAGAAGCACGCCAACTACTCCGCCGAGATTCAAGCGAAGTATCCATCGATCGCCAGCACTTGTCCTTATGCAGAACCACTTTGGGCATCTCTAACTTTTGATTTGAAAGCAGGAACAATTCAAATCCAGGGACGCGAAACCACGTGGGTTGGACCTACGCCTTGGGAGCTTGGTTTTGCCGAAGATGACTACCAACGCAGTCGCGAGTTAAGCCGGCCCGCAATCGCGAGTCACCGAATCGACATCTAGTGCCGCTACCTAGAGGTACTGTCGATCGTAACCCGACGCATAAGGGCGCGTAGATTTAGTCGATACAGGATGTGCAGCAAACGTAAAATGGGCACTCCTGCCCGTTTAATAGCGCCGAAGTCGGTCAAGAGAGACCAATCTACTTGTAAAGCAACAAACCCTACCCGATCACAATTGGAAAGGGATGATTGGATTGGTATGATTATTGCTCAATAAGCCTGACGTTGGTACTCTCCAAAGTCGATTTACAAGGGCCGAGGGCTCACCCGTCATAACACTTACCCTATACCAGGTTTTTATCATGCTCATTCGGAAACAACTTCACTGCGCGTTGGCTTGTTCGCTCCTGCTATGTGTTACACCGTGTGTTCACTCTGATGACAATCGTAATGGTGAAGTGCCGAAAAAAATCGAGTGGCAAGCTGCCTTGTCACTTCCTAAAGATGGCAAGACTGTGGTTCGAGATTCATCAGGTCGGCTGCAGGGGACAATAACACGATCTGGTGATTCCATTACTTTTCGAGACTCTTCGGGACGAGTGACCGGAACGGCTGATGCTTCTCGAAATCAAGCTACGTTCCGCGATGCGAGCGGCCGATCCGTGGGATCTGCCACGACGAATCGTGAGCAAACGACGTTTCGTTCATCGAGTGGAAGAATCATAGGCACTGCTAATCAATCCGCTTCCAGAACGACGTTTCGTGACTCCAGTGGCCGAACAACTGGTTCAGCGACCAATAGCGGTTCACGTACCACCGTACGCGATGGCTCGGGAAAACAAAAAGGTTCCATTGGTCGCTAGCAAGTTGAATTGCTTGCTCCGGTGGCTGGTGAGCGAAACAGTTGCCCGTTTCGATTTCTCCGTTGTTGCTTCCAAAAGGTCGGATAGCACGTTAGACTTTCGACATGGAAGTCATCGCTTTGCAATCAGGAAGTTCTGGTAATTGTATCTACGTTCGCAGTGGCGAGACGTCAGTGTTGTTCGATGCAGGGATCAGCGGCAGCAAAGCGGAGTCGCGATTAGCTGAGCATGGCTACGATATTCGCGAGTGCCAAGCGATCGTCCTCTCTCATGAGCATTGTGACCACATTAGTGGCGTCGGTGTCTTAAATCGAAAGTTTGGATTGCCGGTCCACGCGAATATGAGAACGTGGAATGCGACTCGAGCCAAGCCCTCGATTGGATGCATGGGGCATCCCAATCATTTCGTAACGGGTAGGCCGTTTGAAATTGGTGGACTCAGAATCGAATCTATACGGACTCCTCATGACGCCATCGAGGGAGTTTGTTTTGTCATAGAAGAGATGGAGTCCGGATGTCGTTTCGGTTTGCTTACCGACCTGGGGCATGTGTTCGAAGAATTGCAAACGGTTATCGGCACGTTAGATGCGGTACTTTTAGAAAGCAACTACGATGAAGACATGTTGCACAATGGGCCGTATCCGCAGCATTTGAAAGCTCGCATCGCAGGCAAGCGGGGGCACATATCGAACGTCGATGCCGCAACGTTATTAGACTCATGTGATGCGGACCGTTTACGATGGGTGTGTCTTGGGCATTTGTCCGCTCACAACAACACCCCGCAAGTCGCAATGGCCACGCACCAATCAAAGCACCGCGATCGTTTCTCATTCATTTGTGCCGATCGACAAGGGGCTACGAAGCTGCCGATTCTGTAGCCCGACTTACTCGTGTACCCGCCCGGACATCGCTCAACGCCGTAGCGGATTTTTAGGCGGCTTGACCAAGATTGACCGACTGTGCATTCTTAAAGGCTTCGGTAAGTTGTTCTGCATCAAATATCAAAGCTAACACGACTAGTCCGACAAAATGGACTGGAAGATAACCGTAATAAAAAAGGCTGCGAAGCGACGTTTTATTCCACCCTATGTCGAGAAGCGGTGACGGTCGGGAGAAACAAAAGCGTAGGCTTCGCAGCCGTAGTTTTTAGGAAAAGCTGCCTGAGCCGTGGCATGCTTTACGGATTTTCGTGAAGCAAACGGCCTACTTCGTTGCCCCCACTGTTGCGGCTTCTTGAACGACTTCCGGACGTCGTCTGGTATCCAATTCCGGATTGAACTCGGTCAATTCGTTGATATCACCGGGACGTTTCTTGAGTTGGAACGCATCGTAGAGGGAACCCATGGCGGTCCGTGCTTCAAAGCGAAGCGTATCTCCATCGATCGTGATGACCTGATAAAGCTGCGTATCTTCTGCAACTCGCCTCATGAGTTCACTCGGTTTGAGTGGATACATCTTGGGTCCACTGACAGATACGACATAAATCGTGCCCGTCTTGGTATCTGCGACTTTGGCGCCTGTCGCGGTATTG
>JALOQS010000179.1 GCA_025459355.1 Pirellula sp. | reverse complement strand
TCAATGCTTCCTGGACTTTGGAAAAGATTTCTTCACTCACTGGCATTTCAATGATTCCTCAAACCTTAGCTTTGGAGACTTTACAAGGACAAAGCGGGACCAATCCCAACCGGATCGCCGCCAACGAGTCACTATCGACCATTTGGCCAGCACCGACATTTGCCCACCACACGACAGAACGGTCGCTCCGCTCATCGCCGTATTCCGAGCAATTTCTTACGGAATTTTCCCTCGAAACGCCCATTTGATGCAATTAAATAACGTTTTTGTCCCTTATTGGCTAGCCCAAGCAGTCTAGATTCTGAAAATCTAACGCCAGCAAATCGATCCCGATTTTCGTAGAAACCTGATCAAAGCCTCTCAAATGGGACTGTTTTCCAACAGTTTTGCCATCTCATCGCCATATTCTGTCTCAGTCCAATCGAGCTGACTCAAAGCCTCTCTAACGTGGCAATATTGCTCGGGGATCGACAGGGACTCATCGAGAAACAACACTGGCTGGCGACCTATCCGAACCAATCCCCCACGCACGCCTCTCAGCCAATCTCGACGCACTTGAATTCCCTCTCGCTGGACGATTTCCAGCAATCTTTCGAGTCTATCCAAAGTCGCAAACATTCGGTGCTCCATCCCTGACTGGTCAAGATCGCTTCGACGTCTATTGATTCCGAAGCAGATTTTTTACTATGAACGAGCTAGCGCGGTGCCAAACAAACCGGCTCGACGATCGAGTCTACTTTTTGGTTCTTGAAAACTCCAGATCACTGCCTCTCTCGCCAACACACTTTTCGAACAACCAGTGGATTCATGACGCAATCGAACCGTAACACATCGATCCCAGCTCAAAACGGTGACTCTCGCGATACTTGGATCGAGGAACTTCAGAATCGATTGTTACACCTCGAACGCTTGGCTTCGGTGGGCGAACTAACCAGCACGACGACCCATGAGTTTAACAATCTACTCATGACCGTAATCAACTACGCTCGCATGGGACTCAAAAACAAAGATGAGGCGGCGCGGGACAAAGCGTTTACTCGCATTCTGGACGCTGCCAATCGAGGCGCAAAAATCACCAGCATGGTTCTGGGACTGGCTCGCAGTCGTCCCGCCGACAAAGAGCCAACCGATCTGATCGCCCTCGTGGAAGATGCTCTGGTGCTCATGGAACGAGAGCTCCAAAAATATCGCATCCTGGTGGAAAAGAACTGGAAGACTGCCCCGAAAATCTCGGCATCCCCAGACCAAATTCAACGTCTGCTGCTCAACCTTCTCACCAACGCCCGACAAGCGATCGGCGAAAGCGGCTTGATCAAAATTAAGATCGCCCACGAAACCTCCTCCAACTCCGTGGTTCTCTCGGTCCGAGACTCGGGATGCGGCATCGAAAAAGATGTGTTGCCTCGAATCTTTAAGCCCTTTTTTACAACCAAGAGCGGTCCCGATTCCTCTGGTAAAGGGGGAACAGGACTAGGATTGAGCGCCTGCAAAGAAATCGTAGAAAACCATAACGGACGGATTCGAGTCGAAAGCACGGTCGGAAAAGGTACCGCCTTTAGCATCAAGTTCCCCGCCTTGCAAAATAACCAAGAAACGAACTCCCCCGAAACCGATTCGGTCCTCAAGGCATCCTAAGACCCGCGCCGGGCTTTTACGCTCGCCCGACACCACTCTTTATGTTCCGATCAAGTGCTAGATGTTCCGCTCAAGTGCTAGCAATCGCACGTTCGATGTTGTCGCACAACGGTATGATCTGCTAGATTACGGGGCTTATCAACTGCTGGATTGTGTGGTTCACGATCAGGCTATTCCAGGATTAATACTCCGTTGCCAAGGAAGGCGATATGGGTTTACCGATTCGAAGAGGGAATTCGAACCCCTCTGTTCGACAAAAGCGCTTGGAACGAGGCGTCGAGATTCTGCGGCACTCGATCACGGCCATTGAGCATTTATCGGATACGCTCGATGAAGATTTCTTGCTCGCTGTCGACAAGATCTGCTCACTCAAGGGCTGTCTCATTGTCACAGGCATCGGGAAAGCTGGTTTGATTGGACGGAAACTATCCGCCACCTTTGCATCGACAGGAACCCGCTCCCATTTTCTGCATCCAGCGGAAGCGGTCCACGGTGACTTGGGTAGCATTGGACCTAACGACATTATCCTGGTTTTATCGAACAGCGGGACCACCGAAGAGATTGTGCGTTTGCTTCCTCATTTTTCGCGGAGATCTGCGGGGATTATCGCAATGACCAGCAAATGCAATTCCCCGTTGGCTCGTGCCGCGGACTTGATCCTTCTGCTGCCGTCATTTCGAGAAGCATGTACGCATAACTTAGCGCCATCGACCAGCACGGCTTCGATGCTCGTGCTCGGGGATACACTCGCCCTGGTCGTCAGCGAAGCCAATGGCTTTTCGAAAGAATCGTTTGCGGAATTTCATCCCGGCGGAGCTCTCGGTAAGTCGTTATCGACGGTCGACGATGTGATGAGACCCTTGAGCGAATGCAGAGTCGCTAATAGCCAAAGCTCAGTCCGAGATATCTTTGTTCAAGTGGCGAAAACGGGACGTCGTACCGGTGCGGTTATGCTAATCGATGATCATGGCCGACTCGAAGGCATCTTCACCGACAGCGATCTCGCTCGGCTCATGGAACAACGACGAGACGGTGATCTCGATTTGCCCATTCGTGGATTGATGACGACAGCCTTTACTGCCATTCACTCCAAAGCCAACCTGTCTGATGCGACCGCCATCATGGCCCACCGTAAGATAAGCGAACTCCCTGTCGTAGATGAGGATGATCGTCCGTTAGGACTCATTGATGTCACCGATGTTCTGGGACTTCGCCACGATTCCCCTGAAAATACTAACACACCAAGCGATCGAGAAGATTGGCCCGATGCCCCTATCTCGCTCCGATTGTTCGGGATACCTGAGTCTTTCAACGAGCACCACAGCTAAGTGAACATCATGGCAAACAAAGATCTCGAAGTCGCCAAACCGATAAAAATGATTCTCTCCGATGTTGATGGTGTGCTCACCGATGGATCGATCACCATTGACAACGCAGGTATCGAGAGCAAAACGTTTTATGTCCGAGATGGGCATGCGATTCGAGTTTGGTGCAAGGCGGGATTTCAGTTCGGACTGCTGACGGCTCGCAATTCACAAATCGTCAAGATTCGCGCCGCAGAACTCGGTATCACCTTGGTTCGCCAAGGCTTCGCGGAAAAGCTACCCGCCGCCAAGGAAATGATTGAACAGGCTGGACTCGATCTTTCCGAGGTATGTTACATCGGTGACGATTTACCCGATCTTCCTGTGATGTATGCGGTGGGATTGGCGGCAACCGTCGCCGACGGAGCAACCGAGGTTCGACAAGCGGCCAATTGGGTCATGACGGCTCCCGGCGGACGGGGCGCCGTGAGAGAGTTGATAGAGCGATTGCTCAAAGCAAAGGGGCGGTGGGACGACTTTGTTCCCAATCGAATGTCATGACATTCCGCAGCGAGTACCTTAGAGCTTTAGTTCCTTTGGCAATCTTGTTCGCCATCTATAGCCTCACGTTTTCGAGGTGGATCGATTCTGCGCCTAAAAATCTGGCCAAGCGATGGGAGACTCCACCCCTTAAAGTGACTTCAACATGGTGGGAACCTTTCTTCAAAGAAGACTCTTGGCAACGAAATGGTCCTCAATCGCTTGAAACGGAATCCGGTATCCTGCTCTACAAAGATCGGATCGAGATTTCCGAACGCCGCTGGAAAATCAAACCTCTCACCATCTTGATTCCACAAGGTAGCGACGGTAACGGAAAATCGCGACGCGCTGTCTTCATTGAAAACCCCGAAGGGGCTGAAATCCAGTTTGAATCTCGACCGGAATGGAACGCGCCTCACCCTCCCTTGGAAACAGGTCTGCTTCTCGGAAAAACGCTCATCTATGCCCCTCCAGAAACACCCAGTTCTGGTGATGGCCTCCAAATCGAAACCAGCGAAATTCGAATCGAGAATCGAAAAATATGGACCGACAAGCCGATCTCTATGAGGATGGGTGATTCCGTCATCGATGGCCGACACTTGACAATTCTTCTTGCGCAAAAACTCTTGAGCCAAGATACCACCAAGAAAGAGAAACGCCCCTTCGAAGGCTTGGAGAGCATGGAACTGTTCTATGTTGACCAAGTCCATGTGGGACTCAAACCAGGTGGCCTGTGGCCGAACAAAGAAACGAAAAACGCCCCTCTCCGTCCAGCTCACGCGATTCTCAAATGCGGCGGAAGATTTGAATTCAAATTCCACCAACGCGAAGCGGTCCTCTACGGCGGTGTTCGTATGGAACACATCGTCCAAGGGGCACCGATCGATACGTTTGATTGCGAAGAACTTCATTTGCGAGTCGGCTTGCACTCTGCCACCAACAATCCTACCAACACGCCGACCAACAATCCCACCAACACCTCCACTGATCCAAACAAATCCAATGCCTCGCCATGGACGATCGAAGAACTAACCGCCTACGGTGCCGTTGGTCGTGATCACACCGACTATTCCAAGTGGCTTAAACTAAACGCTCCTGGTATGCAGGCCCAAGCCATGGGACTGACTCTGTTTATGGATTTCTTGAACGGCCAAGTCGCCTTGAGCAATACGCTGCCTCTCACCATGCCCAAGGATTCATCGCGTGTCTATCTGCGTCGTGAAGGGCTTCAAATTTGGTGCCCTGAAGTTCAATACCATAACCCTCAAATCGTAGCAGCCCAACTGGCCAACGACGAACCATCGGCAGGCCCGAACCGCCTCGGTGGCGTCTCCGCACGCGGACCAGGTACAGCACAACTGGAAACTCGCAACGAACCTTGGACGATTTCTTGGGGGACGAAATTGCTCGTTCGACCCGATGGTGATAAAGATGTGGTCACCCTCGATGGTAGCGCGAATATTAGCAATCGCACCGAAGGCCACTTCTCAGCAGACCACCTCGATTTCTGGCTACATCCCGTTGATGCAACGCTTCGCAAACAGCTGGAACCATTTTATGAAAACGGAAAAGTCCCCCAGTGGCTTGCCGATAGAATGGTCGCGAACCGAAATGTTGTTATTCAATCTCCGACCTTGCAAGCCAAAGTTGATAGTATGCAGGTCGCATTTATCTATCCCACTTCGGAATCGAAACCGGTTGAACAAAATGTTGCACCGGCAAGCTTCCAGTCAGCTAGCCCCGACGCCACTCCTCTAGCTAACCAAACCAGCCCCCCCGGTGGAGTTGAGTTTGCAGCCCCCACACTCGGCAACATCGCTTCCCAGCCCGTTAGACAACCATCCCGCCCCGCTGCCAATAACGCCACGCCCTATTTCGGCACGACCAACAAAACGCAAACTCCATTTGTGGTGTTGTCTAAAAGTTTAGAGGCTGTGATCCGTAATACTGGTGGGGAGTCCGCAATCCACGCGATGACCGTCCAAGGGAACTTTACGGTTCAGCGACAACAACTCTCCGATTCCGCACCTTGGTTATTCGAAGCGCGAGGTGAACAATTCCGCCTGCAAAGATCGCCATCGGATTTAGCCAATGTGCACTTGGTCGGCGCACCGGCTAGCATCGCCCTGGGCAGTGGCTGGATCGTTGCACCGGAGTTCTCGTTTTCGCAAACAGAACACGCGTTCTGGATTGATCACCCTGGCGAACTGGTGTTGCCCCAAGAAGCGGTACCGCTCGGCGGATTTACCGGACCAGTCAGTTCGTTGGTCAGTACTTCGGGAATGGATGCGACTCGCGCACCGAATGGTTTTCCATCTCTACCCACCCTTGCACCGACCAACACGATGAAGTGGCTGGAAGCCCCAAGGCTGAAATGGGGTGAACGCATGGTGTTCGATGGCAAAAAGGCGATGTTTGGCGGAAACATTTCACTCCATTGCAAAATCGAATCGTCACCAAACATTCAATGGCACATTGCACTGCACTCAGGCACCATGGGCATCGATATGGTGAACCCCATTCCGCTCGATGCTAAAGAAACCAAGGGGTTACCCAAAGCGGAAATCGCGACGATTCGATTTGAGAATAACGTCGATATCAATGCGTTTCAAACAGATCGAGATTTGAATCGCATATCTCGCGAACACATGAAACTGCCGAGACTCGATGTCTATGTTCCTGGCCAAACCATGAAAGGCTACGGACCAGGCGAACTCTGGACCCGACGATTCGGGGGCTTGAATCCACTCGCCAATATCACTCCTTCGCAATCTCCTACCCCGTCGGGATCAGAAGGGAGCCTGCAATGTATGCATCTTAGTTTCCTGCGAGGCCTGGAAGGAGATTATCGAACCAAGACAATTAGCTTCTCGGATCGTGTCGAAGCCTTGCTGGGCCCCATCGCATCTTGGGAACAAGAAGTAAACGTTCAGTATGCCGACACGCTAGCTAAGAACCAGACTCACTTAATCGCGGATCGAGTTGATCTATTCGACAGTTCCGACTTGAGCTGGAATCGCAACAACCCACAGCGCAAGCAATCGAGTTCTTGGGAGGTTAAAGCGGTACAGCGCGTGACGGTTCGCTCGCAAACGGATAAAGGGCTATTTGCAGCATCGGGAGATGAGCTCAAGTACGATTCCGGAAGTGACGTATTGCGAATCAGTGGCGCTCCACAAAACGCGTCGATTTTGTTGCCGAATGCCAACAACCCCAACAGTCCTTCGGAGTTAAAAGTCGGCACCTTCGCTATCCAGTTAAAGACTGGCAATTTTGAATCGACCTTGGGTAGCTTTGAAGGTCAAATTCCGAATAACATGCAACGAGCCGGCACGGTTCCGCTCGGTTCACAAAGCAATCCGCCATCTTCGGGCCCCATTCTCCCGTCACCTAGAAACTTCCCCAATCGGCAATAACATGGCTAGGCGATGATTGGCGTTGCGACTTGGCCGGCCACGTCGGTCAAACGAAAGTCGCGTCCCGCATAACGATAGGTCAATCGCTCATGATCCAGCCCCAATAGGTGCAACATGGTCGCATGCAAGTCATTGACGTGCATTTTGTTCTCCATCGCATAGTAACCGTAATCGTCGGTCGCTCCATACGCCATCCCTCCCTTGACCCCACCTCCCGCCATCCACATCGTGAATCCATGCGGATTATGATCCCGGCCGTTGGTCCCTTGCGCGGTCGGCGTTCTCCCAAACTCGCCACCCCACAATACCAAGGTGTCTTCGAGCAAACCTCGCTCTTTCAAATCTTGCAGCAATCCAGCAATGGGCTTGTCCACCTCCGCCGCATTCTTGGTATGCCCCTGATACAAATCCGAATGCTGATCCCATTGTACTTCACTGTCCGAATGGGTCACCTGAACGAACCGAACCCCTCGCTCCAACAATCTTCGTGCCATCAAACACTGACGTCCGAAATTGGCGGTCACGGGATCGTCAACTCCATACATGCGATGGGTTGCTTCGGTTTCAGACGCTAAGTCTTGTGCCTCGGGCATCGACGATTGCATCCGAAACGCTAGCTCGTACGATTCCAATCTTCCTGCTAGCATGGCCTGTTCGCTTGAACTAATACCTGCACCTAACTGATTGCGGTTTAGCTCCGAGATTAGGTCCACTTGTTGGCGTTGCTGATCAATGCTGTAGCTTCGATTGGCAATATCTCGCACTTGCGCGGTGCTAGATGGTTGGCTGGCATTACCGATCGGTGTTCCTTGACAGTAAGCGGGCAAAAAGGCAGAGCCCCAATTGTTAACCCCGCCATGCGCGAGAGTCGGGCATATCGTGACAAACGCTGGCAAGTTCTCGTTTTCCGTACCCAATCC
>JALOQS010000178.1 GCA_025459355.1 Pirellula sp. | reverse complement strand
GGATACCGCCGAAAAGCTCAAGCGACCTTACAACGAGGTCTATCGATTGATTGAGGCGATGAACGATGTCGTCGATGTGAATTCGCTGGGGCAATGGTTTCAAGAGCCCAACGATGCGTTTGGTGGACTCAAGCCGCTGGAAGTTATTGAGCGAGGCGAGATTGATCGGCTTTGGAATATGGTCTATGAACTCAGGAGCGGAATGCCGGGATGATGCCAATATATTCCTAGCTCACGAGACTATAAACCGATTATCGAATTGCGTGCATCGGCTGACATGAGGTTAATGCAAGTCATTTTTCTGCGTTCGATTTTTCTGCCCTTGAGTCCGGCAAGAGAGTTGGTGCAAATCCATATACCCGTGTTTTCGCAGCTCAGATTGGTACTACAATGGAGTAGTCTATGCTAAACAGAACGGCTAGCGAACAAAAAAAGATTAAGATTAGACGGGGCGATCGATGAGTATTGCAATAGCGACAACCTGGGAGGAGCGACTCCACGATCTAGGCAATATACCTGTCTCGCGTATTCGAACGGACCCTGTACCGGGCACAGCCACAGTCGCGGATGTAACTCGTCTACGCAACACCGAAAAGCGATTGTACGAGTTGGTGGATGGTACATTGGTGGAGAAGAGTATAGGTTGGCAAGAATCGCTTTTGGCAGGTATCCTGCTTCAGTGGCTCAACAACTACCTCGACTCGCACCGCATCGGCGTGGCCACAGGGGCTGATGGAATGACCCGTCTGTTTGGGGACACGGTTAGAGGGCCGGATGTTGCGTTTGTCGCATGGGATCGAATGCCGGGTGGCCGCATCCCAACCGAAGCGATTCCTGACTTGGTACCTAATTTCGTCATTGAAGTTTTGAGCACGAGCAACACCTACGCGGAAATGTCTCGTAAACGACGAGAGTATTTTCATGCCGGTGTAGAACTGCTTTGGATGGTGGATCATCGAGCAAGGACCGTTACTGTTTTTCGTTCGAATCAGGATGCCAACGTCTACCAGGACGATCAAATGCTCGATGGTGGCAAAGTGCTGCCTGGTTGGCAGTTCAGCATCGCCGAGCTTTTCAGTCGCCTTGAGCATAAACCTTGAGCTCGCCACATCAAACGGCTCGGTTCATACCGCTTTCAAAAACCAAAATGGCAGAAAGATCGAACGCAGAAAGATGTTTGATTCCATTTTTCTGCGTTCCATTTTTCTGCCCTTAAATTCGTCCTCCCTGATTTGTAGCGATCAACAATGATCATAGGTTTGCAGAGTACTCTTCCAAGGTTTTAGAGTTACAGTTCAAATGATGCATGGCACTTAATAACCTAGATCGACACGGGACGCCATCGACTGTCCGGACGACTCGGGTCATACCGCTTTCAAAAACCGAATGGCAGAAAGATCGAACGCAGAAAGATGTGGTGCTTCTATTTTTCTGCGTTCCATTTTTCTGCCCTTAAATTCGTCCTCCCTGACTAGTAACGATCAGCAACGACCATAGATTTGCGGGAAAAGTCTCCAAGGCTTTAGAGGCACAGTTCAAATAATGCATGGCATCTAATAAACTAGATCGACAGTGAATGCCATCGACTGTCCGGACGACTCGGGTCATACCGCTTTCAAAAACCGAATGGCAGAAAGATCGAACGCAGAAAGATGTGTGATTCCATTTTTCTGCGTTCGATTTTTCTGCCCTTAAATTCGTTCTTCCCGACCAGGAGATCGTAACTTGCCCATACGATGTAGCATTCCGATTCGTTCCGTGTGTCAGCATGAGTTCAAGGATCTCGACTTCCAAGTCATGCGTCACGCCTTTGACTCACACAATGGGCTAGGAAGCTTGGCTAACGAAGATGTGTACCAAAGGGACCTGACTAACAGGCTCGAACGACACGGATTTCGAGTCAACCGAGAAGTCGAGGTGCTGCTCACCCATGGTTCGTTTACAAAATCTCTATTCCTAGATCTAGTCGTAAATGAGTTCGCTGTCTATGAACTCAAAGTCGCCAAGGCCATCAGTGAAGCTCACGTGGGTCAGCTACTGAGTTATCTTTATCTTCTCAATCTGGAACGAGGTAAGGTTATAAACTTTGGGGCTCGAAAGGTAGAGAGCAGGTTCGTAAACTCGGCTCTGAGTCATGACGAACGCCGCAGTTTTTCAGTCGACGAAGCGTCCTATTGTGGCCCGGAATTCTTGCGGAGGTCGATGGTTGAACTCGTCGGAGACTGGGGTACAAGTCTTTCTGTTAGACTTTACCGTGAAGCGATGGTACATCTCCTGGGCGGTTCCGAGTCAGTAGAAGTCATGATTGATATGAAGCTCGATGGAATGGATACAGGTAGGCAAAGATTCTGTCTTGTATTACCCGACGAAGCATTTCAGATCACTTCGATCTACAAAACGGATGTGGATTTCGAGTCGCACTTGAAACGATTGCTTGTTGCAAGTCCACTTTCTCGATTGCACTGGATCAACGTTGAACGTCATCGATTGCAATTCGTGACTGTTCATCGATAGTCGAAAAAGGAGCTTGGCAGAAAGATCGAACGCAGAAAGATGCTGATTTCATTTTTCTGCGTTCCATTTTTTTGCCCCTACATTTGTCCTACCTGACTAGTAACGATCAGAAACGACCATAGGTTTGCAGGAAAAGTCTCCAAGGCTTTAGAGGCACAGTTCAAATAATGCATGGCACTTAACAAACTAGATCGACACTGGACGCTATCGACTACCCTGACAGCTTGGGTCATACCGCTTTCAAAAACCAAAATGGCAGAAAGATCGAACGCAGAAAGATGTGTGGTTCGATCTATCTGCCCTTGAGATCGTAGCAAGATTGAATCATGCATTTGGCGGCCTCAAGCCGCTGGAAGTTATTGAGCGAGGCGAGATTGATCGGCTTTGGAATATGGTCTATGAACTCAGGAGCGGAATGCCGGGATGAAAAGGGGGTAAATCGCCTATCGATTGACGTTGTCTTTGAGAATCCACTCCCATCGATTCACGCGATACTTTTTGCCCTTTTGAATCTTTGGATCGAGCACCGACGATTCCAGCATTTCCCATGTATCGAATTCTGTTTCATTGATTTGGGGATGAAATCGCGCTGGCACATACTCGGTCAATAACGAACTCGACACTGTGATGTAAAAACTATCATCGGGGTTAGGACGTTCGTTATTCGAGTCGAAACTTTCTTCCCTACTTCGTCGATAAGCGTTGGGCTGGATTACGTTAGGCTCGTTGCAATGAAAATATTGAGGAATTGGATTCTCCTTGGGAATCGCTTGTGAATTGGCTTGAGCTCGCATCCAGGTCCAATCTGGTTTCACCCAATAACTGCGGGAGATTGCATCGTACAGTCCAAGACACGCAGGGGTTTGCTCTACAATCCGACTGCATAAATCCAAGTGTTGCTGCCATAAAGCCCCTTCGTCGTCTTGATTGTAGGGATAACTCAGTGAGCGAATAACTAACGCCCAGCGACAGTCCGGAATGCAACTCACATGCTCATCGGGGTAATTTCGCAACGCTTCCTTGCGTTGCAAATCGACGAGAAGAAACATCCACTTATTCTTTGAGTAAGTCAACTCCCAGCATCCCTCCACACCTTCGATATTCGTTGGCTTAGCAAGCGAGATTAAACCAGGAAACTGAGAACGGAGTTTGTCATCCCATTCCGTCAGGGCCTCGTCAGCCGTCTTTGGCACATTCAGCAGCACGGCCGATGCATGTTTTTCGGGAACGAAGGGAAGCGTTGATTCTGGATTGTAAGAGTTCAGCAAAACGTCAGTCCAGTTAAGAGCAAACACTTGTTTCTGTGCACTTGCTGGAAGAGACAACCAAGCGACAGAGAATAACTTGTCGGTGGTCAACTTAGCAAACGCCTCTTCATCTTTTTCCGCGATGGCAAATAGTACTTTCCAAAAAACGCCTTCTACTCCCGCAACGTTTTTAAGTTGTTCGATCTGATCCAGGTCCCCATGGATTTGCAAGCACTGAAACCAAAGTAGAGCATACTGATTATTGTGCTTGGCAATCCAAGTATCCGAGCTCTTGAACCAGTCACCAGTAAAGATCTTGCGACCAATCGAATACGCTTGCTCGTATTTTCTTTGAAGCATACTCTGCAGGAAGAGTAATGATTCCATATCACCGTCATCCTCGGACGCTTTTACCGTTTTGCGAAGTCTCTCGATATCCATATGGAGGACTTCGAGATCCGTTAGACCTCCGAATTGATCTTGAAACTCGTAGTTCGCCCCCCATTCATTTCGTTCGAAAACGTTCCGGTACATGTCAGGAAGTTTCTGCGAGCGTGCGGCCATTTCTCGTCGTTTTTCGAAAACGCCACGCTCTAAAAATTCGAGAGGATCCAGCCGACACTCTCCGGCCATATAGCTTTCCGATGTGCTTGTTTGGTGGTATGTCTCGAAAATGAGCCGATCCCCCTCGTCCCAATCGCCATCCGAAAAAGCGAGTATCGATTTGTAGTAGTGTTGCCAATGATCTGTGTACAAGTTGACATGAGCCTCGTGCCGTTTCAGCAAGTCTGCAAGACGCGTTGCCTCGCAAGGGAGACGAATGCTAGAGGCCTCCATTAAAAACGCCATATCTGGGTGTTGCAATCGTTCATGAACCGTTTCGAAGCCCCCTGATTTTATTGCAGCCCAGCGCATCAATACGAATAAAGCCGGTATGTCTTCGAAGAGCTTTTGATGCTCCCATCCGAGCGATCCTGTCGATAGTGGTGTCTCACGACGAAGTACCTGAGTGTTATACTGTTCGATCATTCCTGGTGCTAAATTGAGGAGTCGATCGAGCACCACATCCGGCTGTTCCTTTATGTCAAGGATCGAATCGCAAAGCCCGCGTACATGAGGAGGTGAGATGGCTAGATTGTCTTCCTGAATCAGTTGCCGAGCCGCTCTGAGCAATTGAAGATCTAGAGGACCAATTTCCTGAATCTTCCATCGAGCGAGAAACCCACGATAGATGAATTCCGCCACCAATGCATCTTTGTCAACGACTGACCATATTGGTTTCTGCTGCGATGCTCTTTTTAGGCTATCGTACAACTCATTCTCAAAGGTGAACTTTTCCTCCTCAGGCACTTCTTCGGAAAAAGCTCTTGCGGATTCTAAAAGGTACTTTGCGGCCTTGTCCCAATTTCTTTTACGGTATGCTAACATCCCCTCTGCAGTCGCTTGGAACGGTAGGGCTTCCTTTTGGTTCTGCATTGATGACTGCAGTATCTCGAGGTGGTCAGTATTCGACGAGTAGTGCTTAACGATTCTCGTGAAGGCCGTTTGCGCTCTTTTCCGAGGGCCAATGACGATTGATAGTTGAGTCGCGGTTTCTGGGCACATAGGCCAGCGTAGTCGATCACCGAGCGGATACTGAGAATTGGTGACCTCGTCGTATAGAGCTCGGCAACAGAGACTCGCGATATAGGTGGCGCATTCCCCGGGTTTTTCGGGTTTTCGTAACCTCGAGGGTATATCGGGAAACCATCCAAAATGGTCGACGAGTTGTTTGAACGGATTCGCTTCGTGTGGAATATTTTTTCCGCTTGCGGCGATCCCTCGAAAATACAGATGAGCTTTGCATCGTTCTGGGTTGATTTCCGAAGCAATTTCGTCGAGCAAACTCCAAACTTCTTGTTTGTCGGTATCAGGATAGAACAATGGGTTTGGAGCGAGTTCATCGCAGATCTCCACGAGCGCGTAGTCCCGTAGAGGACTCGAAGCCGGAATTTTCATTGCGAAAGAAAAGAGTTGCTTCGCTCGATCCAAGGAACTCTGCTGGGGATCGCGCGGGCTGTTCTCCTTCTCCTTGAACTGCTGGTACTCAGGTTCGTTTCCACTGAGAACCAATGTAAAGAATTGGGACGCCGCTCCTGGAAGCAAAAGGTTATGCCAATCTTGTATTTGCCAGAAGACCCCTTGTTTTTCGAAATGGAGAACAAACAAATGATTCCCTCGATTCGCGAATCCTCGCCCGGTCGCCAAAACCGTCGCAGATTTGTTCGGTTGTGTCCATTCGACATGCAAGATCTGACTGGTTTCGTTGATTATGAATGGATAGTCATAAAAGATGTCGTCGTCATCAATCTTTTCAGGAGCTCCGTTGCTCGATCCGCGATTCCGCTTTTCCGCATCTCGCACGAGGGATTGCAACACCGATCTACTCAAGGAAGTTTCTCGCCCGTGTCGAATTGTGTCCTTGAAGTTCTGAAGAATGGGCTTCCAGTCTTCCGGGGCAGCATGGACACCGGCATTCTGCGCCGCAAGTTTCCAGGCTTTGGGAAAATCCGAGTTGTAGTCAACATCATTTTGATTTGGCGGCTGGTCCTGGGCCGAGCAAATGGCAACGGAAAAGAGACCGAGAATGATTACGTGAGCTATGCGAGCGTTTAGAAACATCGATTAGCGGAGTTACTGAGTGATTGAGGGTTGATTGGAAGCGTCAATATATTCCTATTCTAGCGTCTAACAATTCCTCGCAGTTGAGAGTTTGGTAGAAAGATCGAACGCAGAAAGATGTGGTGGTTCTATTTTTCTGCGTTCGATTTTTCTGCCCTTGAACTTGTCCTCGTTGTCTAACTTCTGATTGGCCAATCTTTTTGTATTCCTCATGCATCGACGTTGACTCCGAACCGTTTACAGATGTAATCCATGGCTGGCACATTACCAGGAGGCTTGCATGCAGATATACAAGAAAACATGAAGGAATTGACAACAGCTTGGCCGCAAGCCAAATCCTTCGGACAGGTACACAACATCACGGTCCGCGACGGAAAAGTGACATCGGAGCTTCGGTACTTCTTGAGTAGCTTGCCTGTGGGCGTGAAACGCTTTGGTGGTGTGGTTCGTCGCCATTGGGGCATTGAGAATTCGCTCCACGGGGTTCTGGATGTGACGTTAACGAAGACCAAAGTCGGATTCGAAAAGGGGGGAGTCCCGACAGCTTGGCGTTGTTAAGGCGTTTCGCAATAAACATCCTCAGCTTGGACCCTTCGAAAGAAAGTACTCGCAAAAAGAGAAAACGAGCAGCGTGGGATGAAAACTATCTCCTAAACTGCCTCGCCAAAAGCACTATAGATGTGGTTGCCCTGCCCTGGCGACGTTGTCACGAAATGTAATGATCTGGGGGGCATCCCATTCGCAGATGACAGTTATGAGCGTTTCTCTATCGCTGCTTTTCCAGTTTTTCCTTTAAACGTTTTGCTAACTTGTCCTCAGTGTAGTTTTTAGGATCCAAGGTTTTGTTAACGGACTTCCAAGTGAGATCGATTTTCGTGGAATCTGCCATCGATCTAATCTCTACAATGCTCGGTACCCAAAAGTCGTCGACTTTCGTGAGCGTCAAATCGCACCGGTAGTCTTCTCGATACTTAAAGGTTTTGTCTGGCAGCTTTTTGCTTGTCCAAAGGCTCCGTCGTATAGGCCAATAGTCTTTTTCCGTGTCGAACACGAATTGATCGATCGATAAGCTACACCATGCTAGGCCATCATCGTCGATAGAAACGATTTTATCTCCATACAACGAGATGAGCTTTTCAGCGATTTCCAATGAGGAGAGATTTCGTGTTTGATCTGACTCAAGTGCCAGTCCCAGGTCAAAAATAGGGAAGGGTAAGTCCGATTTGCTTATGATCTTGTTGGCCTGCCGTGACACAACCGTATCAGATTCCGGTGCGCATATGTGATCCGTGTCGCCATCCGTCAATCTAAAACTTAGTCCTGGCTTGAAGTTTTTTCGAATTTGCTCAACGGATTCTGCCGGCGATCCCTCGAGCAGATTCAGGCTGTCTGTGTTCTCAGAATATACCAGTCCGATTACCTCATCGAAATGAATTACACCATTGCTCGAAACATCCATTTTCAATCTGAGGTCATCGCCGTTCGAAGTGACATTTCTGATCTTGCGAACCTTAAACTCCACAACGAACGAGGAGATCTTAGATCGATGCTCTATCGATTTTTTCACAAGCTCTTTGAATTCTACGTCCTGAGGGAACGCGATTCCGGCAAGAGGGATAGCAAGCAAGATTACAATCAATCGTGCTGTCAATAACATAGCTAACTCACTTTCAAGTCAAAAATGTCTAACGCCGAGCTGATACCGATTCTGAGGAATGCATAAATGGAAATCAACCATGAAACGACATTTTTTCCGTCAAGATTTCAAAAAAAGACGAAAGGTCATGATCGCTGGTTGTTCGTTACGGCACCGTCATAGCAGAAGAGAAATCCTGATAGGACAGAAAGATTGAACGCAGAAAGATGTGTGCTTCTATTTTTCTGCGTTCGATTTTTCTGCCCCTAAATTCGTCCTTGCTGTCTAACTTCTGGTTGGCCAATCTTTTTGTATTCCTCACGCATCGACGTTGACTCTGAACCGTTTACAGATGTAATCTGTGGCTGACACATTACCTGGAGGGTTGCATGCAGATATCCGATGCGGAATGGATCGTTATGAATTTGATCTGGAGTTCCTCTCCCATCGAGGCGGCTGAAATCATCGACAAACTCGCCGCCGAAAATGGTTGGAGCGCTGCTACCGTCAAAACCATGCTCCATCGCTTGGTGCGCAAAGGTGCGCTCAAGGCGGAGCAAATCGGCAAGAAGTACTC
>JALOQS010000020.1 GCA_025459355.1 Pirellula sp. | reverse complement strand
CGGTGAAGATTCCTCATTCTCCCTGACAGGCAAAATTTGACTACTGCAGATTGTGTCCTAAGTTTCGTGTGGCGTTTTCGAGTTGAGACGCTGGCCGCTTAACCGCGGTCGACTCGCCCCAAAACGGTTGGCTTCTTGACGTAGAAGTTGGCTGAGTATTGAGGCTCATACGTTTTTATTTACTCGGTGTAGCCGAGACTACCTGTCGGAGGGTATCCAGATGAAGAATTTCGCCATGAAGTTGAAGCGTTTCTTGAAGAGCGAAGACGGACCAACAGCAGTTGAATATGCTGTTATGTTGTCGCTCATTATCGTTGTTTGCTTGACTGCAGTTACCAACATTGGTAAACGAGCAAGCACAACGTTCACAAACGTTGCTAACCAACTCGGCTCGTAATTACGGGCTGTCGGTTCCCGGTGCTTTTTCGAGAACCGAATCGAGCATTTGCTCGACAAAACTTTGCACACCAACTCCGGGAGTTGCATTGGACTCTGTCCATGCAGCTCACCGGCTTGGTGCATTAGATGTTAGACAGGAGTTTGATCATGCATCACGCATTTTTTCCGGTAGAGGCCATTTCATCCCTTTGGATGCTTGTTTGCTGCGCGGGGACCCTGTTTACCGTTTTCACCGTTTGGCTTTTGTCGCCACGGTAGACGTTGTTGATTTCAGATCCGGTTGTGGTGTGGCCTTCAGTTCCGAGTTGGAAAGATGAATACAATGATTAATGGACTAATTGCAAACTGGCATATTTGGACTGTCTCGATCGTGTTGGTCGTCGCAGCAGTGATCGATGGTTGGAAGCTCAAAGTTCCGAATTGGATCACGTTTCCTATGATTCTAACAGGCTGGGCATACAGCTACGCATCGGGAGGCTGGCCAGGCTTAGGCTGGAGTTTACTAGCCACATTCTTTGGCCTCGCTCTACTGTACGGCATTTATATGATTGGCGGCATGGGAGCCGGCGACGTGAAACTGCTGGCAGGCATCGGAGCTTGGGTCCATGCCGAACATACTTGGAACATCTTCGCCGCGACCGCTATCGTCGGCGGTATTATGGCGTTATGCATGGTTGCTTATACAGGTGCATGGAGAAAGCACTATGCTCAGTTCAGAATGCTCATTAGCGAATTTGTCGAAGTTCGCGATCCAGAAGCGTTGTTCCAGCGTGCAGCCGAACGCAAGCCGCGAATGTTCCTTCTGCCATACGGCATCCCAATGACGGTCGCAGCACTAGGATACTTTGCCTTTAATGGGATGTATTTCTAACACAAGATTACAAACCTCTACATGCACCGATAGAACAAACATTTCGATCGGTGCACGACATGAAGAAACCTGCGATTAATGGCGAACCATCGGATGGCTCGCCATTTGGACATTCTGACACTCGTTGGGTGTCCAACCACCACCCAACGACAGAAACAGCTTGACTAAGCTCAGAGCCACGTCGGAGCGTGCAGCGAGAAGCTCATCTTCCGCTCGGACTAAATCGGACTGCAAGATAAGCACGCGTCCGAAATCGATCCCACCTTCGATAAAGGTATCGTATCCGATGCGAGCGGCTTCGCTGGATTCGTGAACGGTTCTTTCTATGGCCGCCACCCGATCGAAACCACGTAGGTAAGCGACCTGCGAATCCTCAACTTCTTGATAGGCTTTGAGAACTGATCCGTGATAAGAATAGGTCAATCTCACGAAAGCCTCTTTGTCTGCGATCCACTTATTCTTGATGCGGCCGTAGTTAAGAAGATTCCATCGAACTCCAGGTCCAACGGCTCCGATCAAGCTGTCGGTTTGAAAGAGTCGAGACATGTCTTGAGATTGCAGTCCAATCTGTCCCACCAAACTGATATGGG
This sequence comes from Pirellula sp., assembly GCA_025459355.1. Lineage (GTDB taxonomy): Bacteria > Planctomycetota > Planctomycetia > Pirellulales > Pirellulaceae > JBKCUI01. The sequence goes on along the minus strand of JALOQS010000020.1, from coordinate 24,472 downwards.
GATAAAACTCAGCCTCTGAGATACCGATTTTAGCCGATTGAGTGGCCAACTCACGCTCTGCGACATGAACGTCGGGTCTTCTGCGAAGCAGGTCCGACGGTATGCCCGCCGCGACACTTTGTGGCGGATTAGGTATTTGCCCCGTGCTGCCCAAAACATTCTCCAGATCGGCTGGAGTACGCCCCAGCAATACGCAGAGCCGGTGCGAAGCCTGTCGACGGAGAATTTCAAGGCCAGGAAGAATGGATTCTACGTTCGCTAATCTCGAAGCCGATTGATGCACATCAAGCTTGTTACCGGCCCCCTCCTCCAAACGCGCTTGTGATAAATCACACAGTCTTTGTTGAATAGCAACATTCTTATTAGCGATTGCAATTCTCGCTTCCAATGATCGCAGCTCGATGTAGTTTTTCGCCACTTCCGACAACACCAAGACTCGAACGGCGTTCAACCCAGCAATCGACTGATCGACTTGCGCATCAGCCGCTTCCACCGTGCGTCGAAAGCGTCCCCAAAAGTCGAGTTCCCACGCGATCCCAAAACCGGTTTGCCAGTTATTGAATGTACGATCGGTCTCAAAGAATCCCGGGACCACCACGAAGTTCGCAACATTGCCGCTAATGCGATTGTCGGTCAAACTAGCATCGAGAGACTGTTGTTGCGGGTATAAGTTTCCTGCCGCAACATTCCGCAACGCCCTGGCCTCTAAAATGCGTTTCCCGGCTTCTTTGATTTGCAGATTTTCGCAGGCCGCGTCATGAATCAAAGCTACCAAAACGGGGTCACCGAATGACTCCCACCAATTGCATAAATCGATTGGCTCGCCATTTAACCGAGGATGTGCAGCATCCACCCAACTCTGCTCCAAATAGGGAGTCGATGGCTTAGCGTAATCTGGTCCAACCTTGCAACCATTTTGTAGTTGGCAGCAAAACAGCAGCGTCAACAGAATCCGCACTTTAGCCTTTTGTCGCATTTGCTGTCATTCCCGTCACACAAGTCACTACTAGCACGTTTGCTACGGGTAGGTTCATCGTCAACCGTGGGATGAAAGTCAAATCACGCACAACCGCGCGACATAACCCGCACGATCGGCCTGATGCGAAGTCGCTGCGAAAGACCAAGGTTAAAGGCGACTGAAAACTTTAACTAACCCGAACGGTCCGAGAAGTTTGGCAGCTGTAAAAAGGGAGGCCATCATAGCCCCATTGACGCCGGGCGACCCGATATCACTGCCAGCCAAGAACAAACCGGGCAAACTTGTAGCGACTCTCCAGCCATCCTTCTCGACTCGATCCGGATCACAGAGCTGCCCGTAAATCATTCCTTGAGGGTGATTCGCAAAGGTTTCAACCGTAACCGGAGTCGCCAACTCCTGGTACTCGATCAGCTCCTTAACTCCGGGCATAAATTGTTCGGCCCTCTCGATCATGGCGTTGGTGATCTCCTCTTTAAGCGATTCGTAATCTTCGCCGCGCCGCTTCCATCGTTTGGCAGAGTATTCTTTCCAGTAGTTGTAATCGCTGAATCCGATGATTTGGGCCACATGCGACTTAGCTGCCGGGTCGCGAAGAGAACCGAATGATAAAAACCCACCTTCTATCATGCGAGGATCCGACTGTTGACTCGCTAAATCATGATTGGAGGAACTGTACAACCAGTAGTTTGCGTCGTCGAAACCATGTTTACGAGGATCATCTTTAAGGCCCAGAAAGAGAATCAACGCCGAGACTCCGGATTTGAGCCTCGACGCTTTTGCTTTCTCCTCAGCACAAAAGCCCTCGGGGACCAATTTGCCGAATGTCACACCTGCATTCGCATTGGACACGATGACAGGGGCACGATAGGTGACAACCGTTCCTTTATGTGAAGCGCGAACTCCCACAGCACGACCGTTCTCCACAATAATCTCGCTAACGTCTCGGTTAACCAAACACTTGCCGCCATGCTTTTCGATGATCGCTTCTACCGAGTCCGAGATGCGCTGAGCGCCACCGATCGGATAGAAAGATCCGTTAAGAAAGTCACTTGCTACGGCGCAGTGAAACGCCATTGCACTTTTTTCTGGTGTTGCACCGAAGTCCGGCCACTGACCGGTCAATATACCTTTGAGATGTTGTGATCGAAATCGCTTCATGTAGTCGGCAGTTATGGTCATGGCTAACTTTTTTCCGGGCCAAATCAGGAGCTTGCCGAGCCACTTAGGCAGATATTTGGACATGCACCATCGCGCGAACCAAAGCTGACAGCTCTTCAGATCTTTGAAGTAGCGATTGATTTCGGTGGCCTCGTCGGGAAACTTCTCGCAAAGCGATTTTTGAAATAGTTTAGGATCGCTCGGAACGTCGAAACTGCCTTCCGGAAAATGGTATCTTTCGATGACCGGTCCACCAGCTTGCCAATCCACAGCTTTACCAGTAACCAAATCCATGACCTTGCGACTGAGCGCCTTGGGATACATTTCGCCGACATAGTGCACGCCGACATCCCATTCGAATTTTCCACGTTTGAATGAGTGAGTGAAGCCACCTAGTTTGAAGTGACGTTCGAGAAGGAGCACACGTTTTTTTCCCAACTGTGCGAGGAGACTCGCGACCGTGAGACCTCCCATTCCGGAACCGATAATGATCGCATCGTATTGTTCGGTTGTTTCTGAATGACTCATATTATTGTTGTGGTGAAAACTTTCCAAACGTGCGACTTAGAACTAGGTATCCGCAAGGAATCAAGAACAAAGCCATAAACGTCGAACCGGCGACCCCTGCGGAAACACAAACTGCGGTCGGTGGCCAAAAATCCCCACCGCTCAGATAGAGTGGTAAAAAGCCAGCGACCGTGGTGATGCTCGTCACCAAAACGTGTCTTGAGTTTTCGAACATTACTTGTATCAACGCCTCGATATCGCCCGAGCAGGCTTTTTCATCTCGACGAATAGCCGAGATGATGAGTATAGAATCGTTTACAACGACTCCCATCATGCCGACAATCCCTAGAATTGCCATGAAGCCAAACGGTAGATTCAACACGGAAAGTGAAAGCACTGCGAATCCAACACTCAACAAGCTCAGATAAAACACTAGCCCTGCCAAGCGGAACGAATTTAGACTCAGCACAAGTGTTGCGACGAGTGCGGTCGCCAGTACAGACCCATAAACCACCAGATTGCCTATCGCTTGTTGCTGTTCCCCTGATGCACCGAGGTACTTCATGGAATACCCTTCTGGCAACGTAAAATCGGACTGATTGAGATTATCTTTAAACCTCGCCAGAACGGTCGATGGCAACTCGCCTGCAGGAATAAATGCATGAATTTCGTTGCAGCGTTGTTTGTTGATTCGGGTAATCGCACTGGTATCCTGCCCTAACGAGAGTTTAGCGATCGTGTCTAAGGTTGGTCGACTATGCATCATACCGCCAGCAGCCATACCGCCATCGATTTCCATGGATAGCACCTCGTTCAAATCCGCTCTATTGGATGACGTGTAGCGCACTCGAACCGGGATTTCCTCTGTTCCTTCCAAAATGGTGCCGCCAACTTCACCGTCGAGCGAACTGTTAAGTTTGGCTGACACCGTCGTCAAGCTTTGGCCTGCTAATCGTGCCGTAACGGGATCAATCGAAACCATACCTTTAGCAGAAATCTCGTCAACCTCCGAACGAGTATGTGTAATGCCAGACGTTTGGCTTAGCACATACCGCAGTTCAGAGCCGATCTCGCGAAGTCTTTCAACGTCAGGCCCACTCACTCGCAGTTCGATAGGGGCTGAAAATGGAGGGCCCTGTTCCAGTTGCCTCACCGCACAGTGTGCAAGTGGAAACTTTCTATTCACTTCGGCTTGAAGACGCTGCATGGCAGGGCGGGCTTCTTTAGCCGACTTGCAAATCACCATCGCTTGCCCATAACTTGGCTGATTGGAACGCACGGTAATGGCGTTGTAATAGAACGTAGGTGCACTGGCGCCGAGAAACCAATGGACTTCCTTTATCGCTGGATCAGCCAGCGCGATGAGTCGAATTTCATCAGCGACTCGCTTGGTTTCGGACAAACTGGAACTAGCCGGCAACGCTAATTCAACATGGAATTGATCTCGTTCGGCAGGCGGGAAAAATTGATCTTGGAGAGTGACAAAACCTAAGAACCCCGCTGCGGCCAAGATGGATAGCCCCAAAGCTCCCCCGATTGGAAATCGTAGCAAGACTGCCAAAACCCATTTATAAAACTTCTCGGAGAGACGGAACGGATTCGTAAGACGATTGTGAGAATGACGACGCGGACGGATCCAGATTTGGGAAAAGGCAGGAATAATCGTTAGTGAAATAAACAGGGAGCATAACACCGTGATGATCGTGACCACCGCGATGGAGCCAACAAACTCGCCAGTGGCACCCGGCATCAGTGCGATAGGTGCAAACGAGAAAATTGTCGTCAGAGTTGAGCCAAGCAATGAGACAAACACGAATCGAGGGGTTTCTCGAACTGCTATAGTCAACGCTTTACCTTTCGAAACTTCATGCTCGATATGATCGACAACAACAATCGCATTATCGACCAGCAGCCCCATCGATAACACCAAACCGCTCAATGACATTTGATGCAATGGAATCCCCATCACAAGCATGATGGGCAAAATCATGAGACACGTAAATGGCAGGATCATTCCGACGAGCAGTCCGCTTCTGAGATCCATCCAAAGAATCGTGCAAACGATGACCGAAATCAAACCGAAAAAAAAGTTGGACTGTAGTTCAACAAAACGAGCATCGACGTAAGGAGTTTGATCAAAAATGATCTCGAGATCAATTCCGTCGGGCAACTCAGACTTGAACGAGTTCAACTCCTTTTGCAGGGCCGATCGCCAAACATCGATTCGAAAATCATCTTCGAGTTGAGCACCGACGACTATTGCTGGTTTCCCACCAACAAAGGCCACTTCGGGCGCAGGATCGGGTATCGTTCGTTCAATGTTCGCTATGTCCCTCAATTCAACCGTCCCACCCAGACCATCCTGGAGAACAGGTATCAAGCCCAATTGTGTTTTCGAATCGAGACTGCCTGACACTTCCAGGGATAGGCTGTTTCTCCCCCCTTGGATTCTTCCTGCTGGCAACTTGGTATCGTGAGTATTGATAATCTGTGAGATAAGATTGGAATCGATTCCGAGGCGTTTGAGTTCATCCCCTTCCACTTGTACCAGGAACTCTTCCTGTGGATCTCCATAGAGGTCTGTTTTTTCAGTGCCTTCGACTCGATCGATTCTCTCCTGAAGCCGTTTAGCCAATCGCCTCAGAACGGAATAGCTAGGCGCATCGTCTTGTTTCCAAGTAAGCGAGGCCAACAACGCGTTGGCTTTCGCGTCGATTTCCTTTAATCGCGGCCTTGCGACGGCTGGAGGCATGTTAACGTGAGCGCTATTTAGCTTCTCGCGAATGACTCCCCACGTGACGGCCACGCGGTCTTTTTTCAGTCTTTCATCCAATTCGATGACAGAAACACAGATCCCGCTGCGGCTTACGGTCGTGATCTCTTGTATCTCAGCTATATCACTGAGTTCCTGTTCTATTTTCTTAGCGACGAGGGCTTCGACTCGTTCTGGCGCCGCCCCTGGAAAGGGTGTCGTCACCATCGCAAAGCGAGCCGTAAGAACGGGATCCTCCATTCTGGGCAGCGATTGAAACGAAGTAACGCCGGCTACTGCGATGATAACAGTAGCCATAATCACCAATCGAGGTTGTTCGATAAACCACTTTGCAATCATGGGTACACTTATTTGTTTTGCGTAAGAACGGGAGAATGAATTTCGATATTCGATCCGAGTGAGCCTTCGCCCTGAGAGGATGGCTCGGAAAGATAGACCGACTGGCCTGGTGTGAGGCGTTGCACACCGATAGAAACAATTTTGTCGCCTGCTCTCAGCGTTCCTCGGACGTAGACGCGATCAGAGTCGATTTGTAGAACTTCGAGTTCACGCTTTCTAAGGACGAATCGCTGCTGCTCATCGGAGGGGCTCGCTAGCTCCAACGCATACGCACCCCATAGTCCTTGGTCACCTTTGACCAATGCTGTTTGCGGTAGCCAGAATCCGCGATCAGGAACCTCGCGATAAACTTCTACAGAAATGGTCTGACCGAAGAGTTCAGGGCCTTTTGTGGTTTCCAGCTCAAAAACGACCGTCTTGGTTCGACTCGCCTTATCTAATTCGGGTAAAACGGTTTTGATTTTTCCCGCGTATCGTTCCCCCTGAACAACGAGTTCATGATTAGGGGTATCCGTTAGCTGGTCGATGTACTCTGGAGATACCCCGACCCATGCCTCCGGTGAATTAGATTCGACCATGCGTAGGATCGATACACCGGGAGAGCAAATCGCTCCCTTTTCAAGAAACCGATCGGAAACAATCCCAGCGAAAGGTGCAGTAATAGTGCTTTCTTTCAGTTGTACGTTGAGTTCGTTTTCGCTCGCGTTTATCTCACTTAGCATGGCTTTTTGTGCAGCGATTTGCTCAGGCCGAGTTCCCTCTTGCAATTCGCTAAGCGTGTTTCGTGCGACCTGAAGCATTTGCTCCTTGGCTTTAAGATTGGTGTCCGCATTCTCCAAATCTTGTTTGGATGCACCACCAATTTGAACTAAGCGACTCGTTCGCTGAGTTGTACTTTTAGCCAGGTCGAGGTCGGCAAGTGCCGCATTGACTTGGTTGATCGCCGACTGGATGGTTTGCTGTCGAGGTCCTGCAATCAACTCCTCCAATTGAGCTGTAACAGCATCGCGTTTGGCCTTAAGCGTTACCAAAGCGGCCGCCAAAGAGTCGGTGTTTAGTCTTGCCAATACCGTCCCTTTTTCTACTCGCTGCCCACGTTCCACAAGAATTTCGTCGACAATTCCGATGCGGTTGAAACCTATCTCACTGATGCGACGCGGTCTCACCGTACCAGCGAACTTGCGAGGTAATCGAGTCGCATGGAGCTCTTGTAACGTGAGAACCTGAACGTAGGTCTTTGACGTCGAAGCCATATTCAAAACAGGCTTTGCCTCGTTGGAGGCGTGCAAAGTGGGATTGAACAGGTTGCCTCCTAGATCGTTAAGATTGTCTCGAAAGAAATACAGACCAGCACCAATCGAAGTCAACAATGCGGCTGCAACCAACATTCGTTTCCTGACTGGCGATCTCCTGGCTGGCGATCGAGTACTGGAGGATCGTTTCTCTGGCGTCGCATTTGCCTTGGGAGTTTGAGACTCGTTCGAACTTATCTCTGAATCTCGAACTTTACTTGCGCGAGGAGCGATTGATGACATATGCATCAAGATGAAATCTTGTTTGCTATTGGATATCCTTTTATGAATCGACACTCCTGATTCATTTTGTTTTCGTTCCAAGTAACCTTGGTTCACCAAGTAGGTCATGAATCCGTAGAGTTCGGGAAGCTTTCTTCGTCGAGCCTCGGCGTTCAGGCTTTCTCCATGAAACTTCTCGAGGCAATCTATAGCTGATGTTGATCGAACAACGATCTTTTTGAGCCTATCGATCGACGAGGTCATGTTGATTTGTAGCTGTTTAATTCGATTGCTAAGACCGCGGAATGGGCGGTTATGACCAGGAAGACAGACGAGTTGATTATTGGCCCAATTGCTTAGTAATTCGCAGCTTCTGAGCCATTCGTCGACGACATCTGCCTCAGGTTCGGAGTAGGGGACAGTCAAATTGCTTGCCGTGACCGGGAGGACTTGATCGCCGAGAATTGCGAGATCGTTTGCCCACAAAGTCAGGTGTTCTGCCGCGTGTCCGTTTCCAACATGAACTGTCCATTGACGTTCCCCAATCGTTAAGGTTTGTCCCTCAGAAAGAGGTGTAAAGTAGGTTGGCAACGGATCAACGAGACTTGAGTAACGATTACTAGATTGACGCTTAAATGCTTCTAACTCAATCCCCTGCATGCCCGCAGCACGCATGAAATTCACTTCTGCGGCGCTCGGAAGACTGTTCGTAGTTTCGATTAGCAAGGTCGCTTGCAACCAGCAGGTGCGCGACATCCACAATTCAATGCCTTGTTTCGCAAACCAACCCGCATGGCCGATATGATCAGGATGATAGTGCGTGACAATTACTCTGGTGAGTTTGTAGGGGCTTAGCTCTCGCGATTGCAGAGCTTTTTTCAAGCTCTTTGCGCTGGACTCGGTGTTGGTTCCGGTATCCACAAGAGTCAAGCTAGAACCATCGCGCAACGCGAAAACGTTGACGTACTCTAAACTCGACTCAATCGGCAAAGGGATCCACCACACGCCGTCGCATATGAGGATAGGCGTGCCATCGATCGCTGTTGGTGGCTCCATGGCGAATTGAATCCCTGCAGCCACGTCCACTGCAGTCACGTCTCCCGCAGGTGTTGAATCGCTCGGTTTCATATGGTTATCTTTCATGTTGTTTGCTTTACGATTTTTTTAAGAGGAAGAGCTTTGCGGTACGACTATTACTTTGCCGTTTCGACCTTCATTCTCCGCGCGGCGAATTGCTTCCGTGATGGCGTCAATCGCGAATAAAGAATCGACGGCGCCGTGAAGGAGCCCTTGTTCCAAAAGACCGACTAGAGTCGAAATCTGCTCGTGTCGCTCAGCCGCTGAGATTTTGTTGAGGACTCTAGAGAGCCAGAAACCTTGAAGCGAGATTCCTCGGAAGATGGCATGGTTGGAGTCCAATTGGCATGGTGACATAGAGAGCATGCCATAGTTGATGATACTGCCACCGTCTTGAAGACACTCAGCCAGCCGATTGGTCGATGCACCAGCAACCGCGTCAACCGCTAGTTTAACGGTGGATTTGCCGAGCGACTTCCTTATCTCCTCTGCAACGTTTTCGTGTTCCACGACCGCGACATCCCCGCCCAATTTAGTGACCAGTTCGATTTGCTCTGGTCTTCGAACGATATTCACCGTTTTGAGGTCAAAAATCTTGGCAAGCTGAATGAGGTAACGTCCAACCGCAGACAAAGGTGCGTTTTGAACGACATAAGAACCTGGCTTTTGAGTCTCGATTTTGGTCAGCATATGCAATGCGGTCAGCCCGGAGACTTTCAGCATGCATAATTGGTTTGGATCCAAAGACCGAGGCACTTTCACGACCAACGTTGCGGGCACGTTTCGATGGGTACACCAGTTATTGTTGGCGAGCAATATAACTCGATCCCCAATCTCCAGTGTGTTTACCGACTTACCTACTTGCGTGATGGTTCCGACCCCTTCCATACCCACCGTGCACGGTGGTTTGTTCAGGATTCCATAACGACCATGAATCATCGCCAGATCAGCGGGATTGATGGGAAACGCATCCATAGCTACAGTGACCTCCCAAGCAGAGGGAGGCGAGAGATCTTTCATCTCGACGCATTTGGCAACCACTGATGGCGGCCCGTATCGATCGTGTACGATTTGTTTCATGGTTCTTTGGGTCTGCAAAAAGCTGACTTAGAATAGACCTTTTGACTTCGGCGCACGCTTCAGTTCTGCAACGATTGTTGAGATCGCCGAGTCCATCTGTTCATGGGTATGATTGGTATTGATGAAGAATCGAAGTCTCGTTTTATCGCGAGGCACAATGGGGTACATCATCGGATAACTGCATATCCCTGCATCCCAAAGTCTCATCGATAGCCAAAGAGCGACCTCGGAGTCTCGCATCATGATTGGCACGACACCGGAGTCGTGACTGTTGAACGTATCCAGCCCATTTGACTTTGCTTTGGCGATAAAATAAGCCGCATTCTCTTGCAGTCGTCTCGCTCGCTCAGGTTCCCGGCGCATAATGCGAAGAGCCTCTAAAGCTGCGGCTGAGTTTGCTGGTGTTGGGGACGCACCATAGAGCAGGACGCCCGGTGCATATTGCTTGAGAATCGCGATTAAAGGTTTAGGACCAGCCACATAACCACCGCAGGTTCCAAAAGCTTTGCTGAGCGATCCATAATGAATATCCACATCACGACCATCCAGTCCAAAGTAATCGACCGCACCGAGTCCGTTTGGTCCGATGACCCCCATGGAGTGCGCTTCGTCTAGCATCAAGAGAGCTTTGTATTTGTTCTTGATTTCGATGATTTTCGGAATATCTGGTATGTCGCCATCCATGCTATAGACCCCCTCGACCAAGATGAACACTCGTTCGAACTTGTTGCGATGAGTTTCCAGTAATTTGGAAAGGGCATCGTAGTCGTTATGCGGAAAGCTGAATCGCCGCGCGCCGGTCATTTTGCAACCAGTGAGAGCTGAGTTGTGGATCAATTCATCGTAGAGAATGAGGTCTTGATTTCTGCAGAGATAGCCAATGGTAAAAGCGTTGGTGCTATAGCCACCGACCGATAGAACCGCATCCTCGGCACCGAGAACCTCGCAAATCTCTCGTTCGAATTCCGAATGCAAACTAATCTCGCCGGTGATCGAGCGGCCCGATCCGGTACCAACACCATAGGTTTCCACGGCATCGATAGCAGCTTTCTTGACGCGATCGTCCTGTCCCAGAGCGAGATAATTGTAGGTAGAGAAATTGATAAACTCCTTACCATGAATGTTGACCGTAGCATCCGACGAACCGAGATGAGGCTGAAAGAGATTTTTTGGATACTTCTGGGAATCGCAGTACCAAATCATGGTTGCATATTCCTTGTATTCAGGAAAATGTTCGAACTGATGCCAAGCTGGTGGAACCGCATCAGGGCTGAACCGCGAATTGGACTCGGATGCTGGCGTTGTCGAATCACCAGCAGTCGCACTGGCAGTCTCACTGACAGGCTTGGTTGCCTTGTTGTTTGTGAGCAAGCTTTCGCGAAGCTTATCGATACTGGAACGGATATTCATAAAAGTCGAATCGTTGATTGTGGTTTGTAGTGTTAAAATATTGTGAGGAAAGTCGATGTACTTAGTTACTTACGACGACGGCTTTTCCGATATTGAGTGAAACCAAAGAGCTTCTAGCTAAGCTCATAACTGTGGAGTCACCGAGTAGTTCAAGAACAGCAACCTTTAGACCCAGTGTTTGCTCCAAAGTCATTTGAATCTCCGTTGCCATCAGAGAGTCGACACCGAGTTCGTTTAATGGACGCGCTCTGTGTATTGAGGACGAGTCTGCTTTCAAAACTCCCGAAAGGACATCTGTAATGAGTGCGATGAGTACTTCGAGTTGCTCTTCTTCTTGCAACTGACTAAGCTCTTCGATCAACTTATTCTTAGCTTCGGAATCGTTCCCGACTTCATCGCCCGCGATGAGTGCTTGATACCGAGGCGAATTGCCGGCACGGACCTCGAAACGTCCCCAGTCTGCCCAGGACTTCATGATGAGAACCCCAATTTGCGTGATGTCTCTCACCATGGCTAGTCGTAGGTAATCCAGAGCTTCCCATGAGTCCATTCCGCTGAGCCCGACGTAACGAAGGAAGTTTTCTAGTTTCTCATCGCGAGCCACGATACCCACATCGCCGATCGCCCCCCAATTGATACTGGTACCGGGCAGATTCATTCGACGTCGCAGGAACGCCAGACCATTCAGAAAACCATTGGCGGCACTGTAGATCGATTGACGGCTATTGCCCACTAGGTTGGCTGCCGAAGAATAGAGGATAAAGTGATCCAATGGTATTTCGCGAGACTCTTCGTGCAACACCCAAGCTGCTTGTGCTTTGTTCTGCATGACTTTCGAAAGAGAGGTCAAATCGATTTCCGCGACCGGTTGGTCGATGATTTCTGCAGCGGAGTGAATGATACCTTTTAGCGGTGGTAGTTCTTGTTGAATCGTTGCCAGCAGAGCCCTAACCGCCGAACGATCGGACGAATCGCAAGCGATGGCTAAAACTTTGGTACCTTTTGCTTCGAGATCCTCCACAAATTTTTTCTTTTCAGGAGTGTTAGCTCCCGTTCGTCCGGTGAGAACCAATGACTCGCATCCGTGTTCGGCCAACCAACGAGCGGTTTGTTGACCGAAACCACCAAGTCCGCCCGTGATGAGATAGGTGCCGCCCGGTGCAATCGTTAGCTTATCGCTGGCAATCACGGGGAGTTCCGCATCACGTTTCTCGAAAGACAGAATCAATGTTCCGAGCCCGTCATTAAACGAGAATCGTTGCCAAGCCAAATCATGTAGAGAAACTTCGAAGAAATTGGAACCTGAGTCGCCCGTCTTTTGAATCGTCCCTATAGCGTACGACAATGCGTTCTTTAATCGGCGTGGCTGATTTGTTATCGCGTCTAATGAGGTTCGTACGACTGACGCAATGTGCTGAGCAACGGCGAAGGAAGTCGTAGACTCCTCTAAATCCACAACATAGCCCCCCTTAGCAAAATGCCGCCAGCCAAACTGCGTCCCCCACCGAGCGGCGTCTGCAATCACGACACTAAATCCGTTACCTCCTGTGCACGATACCACGATTCGGTCTAGCTCTACGACGTCTTTGGAACAGACCGTGTAGCCTGACGATTCACCGAGCGATGCGTCATCGGATATTAGCACGACATTGCACCCGAGCGTTTTCAATGCGTTCGCAAACCGCATACCTAGCGAAGTAGCTTCTACAGCAACCCACTGACCGGGCTCGGTGTGCACGGATTCCATGGCCAAAGTCATTTTGGTAACCTCAACCAAAGATGCCAGGATCAAAGAGGCATCAATATCGTCAGCAATCGGAACAGCGTGTAACTCGCTAGCGGGGACAGTTAAGTGGCTGGCCGTTTCGGCTCTTACTAGACCGCAGATTCGCTGCCCAACTGTATAGATCGATTGCTCTCGACCGCAGGCGGCAACGCCCCCTACAAATTCCATCCACGGGCGTGTGATGATATCCTCTGGCGACTCTTTAATGAACGAGACAGGAACGGCAGCTTTCTCCAGCACGATACGAACATCGCATGGTTGGAGTTCCTCTAGGTCGTCTGCTAGCACGCGTATCGTCCCCACGTCATTATCACTCAGAGACGGCCTCACAAGAACGGCTTGATGCTTGTCAACCGACCCGAGCCGCGAGACATCCTTGGTCAGGTCATCAGTCAGTGTCAGTTCACTAACGAAGCGTTGTCCATCGCGAATCGCGATTTCGTCTTCCGCTGCATCGCACATAAGCTCCTGAATAAAGGACTCGAAACTCGATGGGTCAATCGTTGCAGGCAAATCGATTGTGCTAACCTTACCCACTTCCATTTCGTTGTACGCAACTCGCGCGAAGCCGTTAAAGGACGCTTGCGCGGGGTTAACGTCTTGGTCGTCGTCGGAGATCTGGAACGCGGCTTGCGTTGCGATGTAGATCCGTGGGTTGTCCAATCGTTTTGCGAGAATGTACGACTGCAGGCACGATACAATTCGTCTCAATTGCCATTGGCCGGTTGGGTCGTCCGATTGTGGCCACGCGTCGAGACTATTGGTAAAGACAATTCCATCGAGCTCATCGCATCGTGAGAACACCTCGTGCCAATGTTCGTTTGATTCTGGATCGAGAGTCACTTCACGGCCATCGAATTCCAATGAATCGCCTGGCAGAATATGAGCCGCAACGATAGCACCAAAATTCTCAAGTTGTTGACAAACCAAACGACTCAATTCGCTTTGGTCTCCCACCACGAACCAATTACCCAGACGCTTTGGTTCGGAAAGGTTATCGCCGGGCGTCCAGTTGTATTTCAGGATTTGAAGCTTAACCGGATCGCCCCACTTATCGGTACGTTGCTTTTTAGCCGCCGCGTTGGCCCGTAATCTCTTGACGCTCGCGATCAATACTCCATCGCGATTATAAAGATCCAGATCGCAATCCACGAAGCGTGAATTGAGTTCCAAGATATTTCCGTGGCACCAAACTTCTTCAGGCATGCAATCTACGAACAGTCGAACCTCATCGATCGAGGTGGGCAGATAGGTTGCTGATTGCGTATCGATCATTGCCATCAAGGTTTGAAAACAACCATCCAAAACACTTGGATGCATGCGGTGCTTTTTCGCCAGCCATTCGGGCATGTCATGCGACAGCTTGGCTAGAGTTTGTTTACGATCACTTGATACGAACAACTCTTTTACGGTCTGGAATGCAGGACCGTACTGCAAACCAATGCTCGCGAGTTGTTTGTAAAAATCTTTCGTGTTGACCGGCACGCTGATCAGTTCGAGGAGTTTCTTTAGATCAACAGACACAGACGCTTTCGCGTTCAGTTTTCCGATGATCGCAGATGCGTGAGTGGTCCCCGTACCCATTTTTCCGTTATCGAGACTTCTGGATGTTGCCATGCCAGAAATTGGTTCGTAGGTGGTCACGAAGTCGATTCCTCGATCGTCCTTCATAATCAATGGAGAAAAAATTTCGAAGTTACGGAGAGTGATCCCCGTTGTTTCTGGATAAACGTTGGAGGCTAGCTCCATAAAGGATTCGACATAACCTGCGGCAGGTAGAATGGCGAGCCCCATAACTTTATGGTCTCGCAAATAGTTCATGATCTCATGATCAAAGTCATTCCTAAATGCGAAGGTCGCAGGGGCTTCTTGTGTTCCGAGAATCGGATAAACGATGGGGTTCATTCGATCTTGAGCGGCGCGATCATTTTCGAGCCATAGGAATTCTCGTTGCCACGGGTAGTTCGGAAGCTTTACGATTTTCGCTCGGGGAACAATTCTGTCCCAATCCAAACTCCCCCCTAATGCATAGCACTCCATGACCGCTCTGGTGATCGAGGCCAATTCCGGATTTTTGCGTCGGAGCGTGTAGAGTTGACGGCAATCTTTACCAGACTGAGTTGTACATTCCTTGATCGAGGTTGCGAGAACCGGATGGGGTCCGATTTCAACAAAGATGCAGTAACCATCGTCGAGGATGCTATGCATGGCCTCTACGAATTCGACTGGTTGCCGAATATTCTTGGGCCAATAATCTGCACCAAAGTCGACTTCGTCGACTCGTTTGCCCGTGACGGTGGAATACAAAGGTATATTCGGTTTACTTGGTGAGACCGAACTGAGAGCTTGCCTAAGCGGTTCCATCAATGGATCCATAGCCGGCCCGTGATAGGGTACCTCGACTTCCAAGACTTTGTTGAAGAGGCCAGCTTCCGTAAGCTCGATCGCTACTTGTTCGATCGAAGCCGTTTCTCCCGCCAACGTGATGTTGTTGACGCCGTTAACAGCCGCGATGGATATCGTTCCACCAAATCGACTGACAATTTCGTTGGCCTTTTGTAGATTGGCTCCGATTGCGATCATGCTCCCAGCACCACGAGCTTTTGCTTGCTGTTGACTGCGATGAAAGCAAACCACCATGGCATCGTGAAGCGATAAAGCGCCTGAGATGTAAGCCGATGCGAGTTCTCCCACCGAGTGCCCGACGCACGCAGCAGGTTCGACTCCTCGAGCTTTCAGAGTGGCAGCCAAGCCGATTTGAATTAAGAAGTTTGCGGGCTGCGCGAATTCCGTTTTGGTGATTTGCGATTCGGTCTCACCTTTTAGCATTTCCGTGAGTGCCGAGAAGCCTGAAACGGACTTGAACACTGCGTCCGCTTCGTCTACTGCCGCGCGGTAGATGGAGTCATGCAAGTATAGTTCCTGGCCCATGCCCCACCATTGAGGGCCCATGCCGGTGAACACAAACACGATCTTATCGCTGCCTGCATAGGGTGCTTGCCCAGTCATCACAGCATCGCACGCTTCGCTCTTGGCGTAGGCATGCAGATGGTTCTTGAACGATTCGGTGTCCGTACCGGAAACGATAGCTCGTTGTCCCAAATGGGCCCGTCGTTGGATCACGCTAAAAATCAAATCATCGATTGTGCAACCGTTTTCTAACAGATCCAGGTAGCTTTGCGCAAGTTCTTTGGTAGCGTCTGCACTTTTCGCGGAAATCGGAAGTAGCTTTGGTCCGAGGGTGGAAACATTCGGTGACGCTTCTGTCTGCGAGTCCAGTCTTATCTCTGAAGGCTGGTATTGCTCCAGGATCGCGTGGGCATTGGACCCTCCGTATCCGAATGAGTTCACCGCCGCGCGAGCTGGACCTTTGCTTTGATCGAGTTTGTAAAGATCATCGGATAGTTTGATCCCAAGTTCATCGAAAGGGATCGACGGATTGGGAGTTTGTAGATTTGCAAGAGGTGTCGTCAAACCATGATGTAGAGTCAGGGTCGCTTTGATGATACCCGCGACACCAGCTCCGGCTTCCATGTGGCCAATATTGCTCTTGATGGAACCGATGATAACTCGATTCTCGGCATTTCTTCCACGACCATAGGTTTCGCCGATGGCGCGCGCCTCAGTTGGGTCACCGATTGCGGTACCAGTTCCGTGGCATTCTACGTACTGAATGGATGAGGGATCGATCTCATATTGTTCGCATACACTTAGGATAAGTTCTCGTTGCGATTCGCCATTCGGCATGGAGATACCAGGAGTGTGTCCATCTTGATTGGTGCCAGTGGCCAGCACGGTCGCCCAAATATCATCTCCGTCAGCGATCGCTTTCTCGAGTGGCTTGATTAAGACAACTCCCGCTCCCTCGGCACGACCGTAGCCGTCGCCGCGTTCGTCAAACGATTTGCACTCCCCATCGCGAGCCAGGAAATGACCTTTGCACATACCCATGGGATACTCAGGTCGCATCATGCAGTTCACACCGCCTACAACAGCGAGATCACAACGCTTCTCCCAAACATCCTGGCATGCAAAATGAAAAGCAACCAAAGATGACGAACATGCCGTATCGATGGAGAGGCTCGGTCCTCGGAAATCGTAAGCATGAGACACACGATTCGAGAGCATGGTCATCATCATACCGGACGCACTGTATTGATTGATTTGCGAACGGTTGGCGACCGCCATTTGAGTGATCATGTGGTCGAGCATAAAGCCGCCGACATAGACCCCAACATTCTTTTTCGAATACTCAGGGATTTTTAATCCAGCGTTTTCAAAGGCTTCCCACGTTACTTCGAGCATGAGTCGTTGTTGAGGATCCATGTTCTCCGCATCACGTGGAGAGATACCAAAGAATGAAGCATCGAATTCTCTCGGGTCTCGCTTCAGAAAGCCACCGCGTCGAACGTAAGCCTTACCTCGGGACTCTTCGTTAGTAGAGTAGTAGCGGTCTGCGTCCCATCGTTCTACTGGCACTTCGCGAATGGCACTGTATTTGGAACATAGGCCCCGCCAAAGCTTATCAATGTCGGTTAGTTCGCCAGGAAATCGACATGCCATTCCGACGATGGCTAAAGCTTGTTTGTTTTGATTCGAACTAAACATCGTTTTTCTTCATCCTGAACTTGTGATTTTGTATGAGTCCGATCACGGATTGATCGTCTCGAATGTTGTCAAGCAATGGAGAGAACATCGCTCGTCGATCGGTCCGAAGAGGTTTTGTGTCGGGACACAAGAACCTCTCCTACCTATGGATGCGATGGTCGGGGAACGGTTGGTGACAGGCCCAGGACGTTTTTCGATAGAAATTTTGGCACGCCTCTTTCCAGCCTGTCGGAATATTCGTTGCAGGTGGCTTAATCGTTACAAAACGGCCGAAAGAGAGGGGTGTTAGCTGTTGTTTTTGATCGCCAGAACGAGAACGCTGAGACTCGCGAAGGAAAAACGGAACGAGCCTTCGAGGGACGCTTGCCTCTCGCATCCACAACGGAGAGAATTATTGGATAGCCCCTCTCCTCGGAGCAAGTTAACTATGAATCATTCACCAGACATCGTTTGGCCCGAACTACCCGACTGTGGCGTCTATCTCACATGGCCTCAAGACGGGGTGGAGTGGATTCACCCGGATGATATCCAGCTGGCAGAGCAGCTAATCCCCAGCAGCAGAGTTTTTCGTCGCGTGGCATTCGATGGAACCTATTATCGGCTCGAATACGGGAGTCTCATGCTCCGCGTTAAGCCCACAATGTGGTTGAAAGTTCACGACGAAGGGTTCTGGATTGGGGATCAAGTCGAGATAAAAGGTGACTTTTTAACCAATGAGCCATCGATTGCTGTTATAACCGAGTCGCGATTCGAAGCCGCAACAGGGATGATTTCCTACATGCTGATCCAACGAGACATGGTGCTGGATAAGCACTACCACGCCGACGAACTTCGTTGCCTCACGAAACGTCCCGAGAAACTCGCCGCTCGAAGTGACTTCATTGTCCTAGCACCAGACAGACTACCGGATGACGGGCTTCCCAAGCTCAAGGAGTGATTCTAATGGCTTACCGAATGACAAGCATGACCCGTGGTTCTCCTTCACGAATTGAATACGGGTTTTTCAGAAGCGGGCGTACTACAATTGCCAGCGTCCTACTCCTGGGCTTTGCCCTGTCTGGCTGCGAAACCAGCTCGACCACTGATTCCGTGATGAACAGCAATCGAGAATCCTCCGCGCCTCCGCCAGGGACCAATCAGCTACCTATTGCTGATCCGGTCAAACTGAGTTCGGGAGGCAATCCAGCTCAGGAAGTTGCAACCAACCTGAGCGGCGTAAGCCAGGAGCAGGGCGACCTATCGAATCGATGGGATCCTCCCAAGATTTCTCGCCAGGATTTTGTGATTCGCGTTTCGTTAGAGGCACGCGAACAATTGTTGGAGCAGACGAAAAAGCCAGGAAACGCCTATTTGTTAATCGGTAAAGTTACCCCGACCACCGATGATTGGCAGCATATTAGTTTTGTCGACTTCTATGAACCAGAGCGCCAGTACCAATTTCGAACCAATGGTGTCAAGATTTTGGTACCTCGGGAACTAGTCAATCGGCTTCACAACGCTACCATCGACCTAGATCCAGACAGCAAAGAATACTTTGTGACGCTGGCTCGCTAAAAGCATATCACGTTTTGGAGACCTCCATCCCGACATGATGATCTGTAATCTTCAACTTTTGCACTTCCTCAAATCCGCACATTCCCTCCATGTCTGAACATCCCCATTTGACCGCATCGTCGCATCCGAAACGGAATTGGTATCTGACGGTGTTGATCGTTGGCTCAACTTTGTTTGCTGTTGGGGGAGTATTCCGTGCACTTTTCTACGGACCTGTTCATGCCCGTTGGTTGGTTGCTCATGCAGCAAACGAGCTCGCGGCTCAACGAGTTGACTCTGCGGTTTCGTGGCTGGACAAGGCCTATAGTTCGTCTGCAGATATCACGAGCGACCATGATTATTGGCGATTGCGATTTGAAATCTTGTCCGGGAAAAATCCGCTTCCAGCGGACGAGTTGGAACAGTTCGTAGCACAAGCGGTTGAGTCCATCAATAACGATGCCAATCAAGCTTACAGGAATGATGTTGCGTCGAGGCTTAGCCAGTTGCTTTTCAACGAAACGTATTTTAAACAGGCCTTGACCGTTCTGGAAAAAACCTTGCCACCGCTTGAGCAACGCACCGCCTCCGAAAACAACGAAATCGCCTACACTCGTTCGATTGCAGAACAAGATCTAGATGTTGCTCTCTCGGAGATAAATCGTGCATTGCAGGACCCGAGTACAACGCGATTCTCTCAGTTCTTCGACACCAAAGCATGGATCTTGTTCAAGAAAGGTGAGTCAGAAAAGGCGTTGAAGTTTGCCAACGCTGCGATCAAGGAATGGTACCGGGAAATTGCCGCGGCCAATGCAGCCTACGCACTGCTATTGCTGCCCGATGATGAGTTTTCGCTGGTCAAAAATAAAGATGGGTTTCCCTTTCCTCTGCCATTTTTTGATGAATCCCCGATCGATGAACCATCGACATCCAAGTCTCTCGAAACGAGCGTTGGCTTAAACCAGAATCCCCAGAGCAAGGAGCCCGTTGTCAGAATCAATCCATTGCTTGAAAAAGAACTCTTCCGCCCAAAAAGCTCCGCGCCCGATTCCGACTCAACCAGCGACGGCGAATCGGATAACCTCGCAACGAAAACACCAAAGCAGTCAGGCGGGATTGGCCGCGATCGAGGCAGCCCATTGCACACCACAGCCGTCTTAAGGTACCACCGCGCATGCATCTTGGATGATCTCGGCAAGTACCAGTTGGCTCAAAAAGATTACTTCTGGTTACACACGTTCGGCTTTACCAAAGACAGCGATCTTTACTGATGCAAGATCGCCGCTAGACCCGCAGGGTTATTACGAACGGAATTGGTCGGGTCAGAGGTAACGGCTCTTATCTATTTCCGAGACTCGCTGTTTGCACTGCTTGCGGGCGACTCTCAACGCGATGCGGGTTGTAGACAATTCCCGTTTTGTAATCGTAACGATAGTAGCCGCCGAAGGGGGTTGGTTGCAATCGCCGGTCCGTCATACCAGATTTGTAAAGGTCGATCAGATTTACATCAGGCCGCATGCCAGTACTGGCGGCATAACACGCCGCGAGCTCGTTCAAAAATTGAAGATTCGAGTCATCTTTCGCGTACCGATAGTTTTGCCATTGGCTAGTGATTAACCAAGAGGAAACCAAGAACGTAGCCCCCAGGGACAGCGCAACTGGAATACGACCGTTTCGAAGAACAAGAGGACGAAACTTACGCGAGGAGTGAGATACTGGTGACGACATAATAGGATGCGACGACAGCGGAAGAGGAGACAACTTTAGGAAGCTAGCTTACTCGTGCCGACATAAGAAATTCTTTACGTTCGGCATTCTTGGTTTGATGAAAGGAGTTGTACGGTTGTTCCGAATGGGACGGAAATAAGTCCTTTGCGGATGGAAACCGGATGTCGCGATTCGAAACGGACACCAGATACCCCCCTCGACCCACTGGTTCTGGGGCGAGTTGGTCTGCCGCAGGTGAAAGATCTCTGATATGCTTTTTGGCCGATTGCGGGTCACAGATTCTTCAAGCTTCTAGATTTAAACATGTCATTGCAGAATAAAATTGTTGTCGTCACTGGTGGTGCAACCGGAATTGGGTTCGCCTTAGCACAAACTTTTTCCGAGAGAGGTGCGATGGTTGTCATCGGTTCTCGTCGGCAATCGGCCATTGATGAAGCGATCCACCAAAGCGGTAGTAAACTGCATGGCAAAACGGTTGATGTCGGAAACCGAGATGACGTGAATGAGTTTGTCTCATGGGTGGAATCCACCTATGGTCCCGTGGATGTTCTCGTTAACGCAGCCGGGGTCAACATCAAAGATCGCACCATGGCTGCTATGAAACCCGAGCAATGGGATCAAGTCATGCAGATCAATGCAACCGGCGCGTACAATTGCATACAAGCCGTGTTGCCTGGAATGAGAACTCGCAAATCGGGTTTCATCGTCAATATCTCGAGCGTCACCGGCAAGCGAGCCATAGCCCTGGGTGGCGTGGCTTATGCGGCTAGCAAGTTTGCGATGACCGCATTGGGAACGTGTGTGGCCAACGAAGTCGGTGGCGAGGGGATTCGAGTGACTAACGTCTATCCGGGAGAAGTCGATACGCCCATTCTCGATCAAAGACCAGTGCCTGTTACCGACGCACATCGCCAAAGCATTTTGCGACCGGAAGATATTGCCCACGTCGTCGTATCACTGGTTGATACTCCGGCTCGCGTGCACGTGCCGGAAATCGTTATCAAACCGGTTCACCAATCGTATTACTGATTAGGTACTGCGGCGTTGATAGAATCGCAGAAACTCTTTACGCCAGTCCTGACGCAGTTCGCGGCTAAGTCGACGACCGAGATACCCTGCTGCAGATCCCGATTGTAGATCTCTCAAGTACTGTTGAAACGTAGCGCGAGTTTCGGGACTGTGATGAAGTAGAAAAGCGACCACACTCCAGGCATCTCGGTATTGCTTGGACTCCAAGGCCAGATCGACGTGCCATTGCTCTAGCTCTTCGATCGCCGGCACTTGACCATAACGAATTTGCGCCAAGACTCCTTTGGCATGTTCCTGATGAGCTAAACGATCAGGCGTTGCGGTCTCGAAGTATTCTGCAATACCCTCATCCAGCCAACTCGGGAGCTTTGTCCTACAACTGTGAAGCATCGCATGGGCACATTCATGCCTGGCATCGACTGTCCAGTCATCGTGCAGATAAGTCAGAACTAAGCCTGGCCCTCGATGTTGAACGAATAGGGCCCTGCGTTTGGGTAGCTTGGGAAAATGCTCTTCGAGATAGACATCGTACTCCTCTTTGTCGCGAAGCACGACCATTTTGATCTCGTCGATCGTAAAGGTGAGTTGCAGAACGTCTTCGACCTCTTTTTGAAAGCCTTGCAGCCGATTCGCGAGAGATTCGATGTAGGCTTTTTCAAGTGTAGAATAAAGAACGAATGGAGAGTGAGCAGAGGTCGTATTCCATGGAAAGCGACTCTCGTTCCCTTTGGATTCGGCACTAATGTGGGATCGGTTCGAGATCAACTTAGCAGTATGGCCGTGGCCCCGCCCGTTGGAGCCATCGGGCTCATCCCCTGCCGTGCCATGTTGGCAGCATAACCCGCCCCAGGCTGGTGTCGAAAGAGCAGCCACTCTAAGAAAATCGCGACGATCGATTTGGAGATCCATGAGCGAGGGCGAATAAGCGAGACTCTTGTTGCGTTGAAACAGCTTCATCAGTATCGCATTTTTGGGGCAGTAAAAGCCGGCTATTGCTTGAAGTATTCTTGCGCTGAGACGATTTTGAGCTCTTGAACATTAGCCAAAATTCGCGAGACCGATTCCGCATCAGCAGTGCTGGGTGATGTCGGGACAATGAGCTTGGCAACGATCTCATCACCAGTCCGCGATGCTTTCGTTCGACGCCTGATCTCGACTGGCAAGGATTGCTTTTCGAGCAGATAATCATTCAGAGCCAACCGAATTTGCGGCGGCCGTTTGGGTGGGAACACCGCAGCAATCTTTGTAGACCAATCGACGTGTTCCAAGTACCGAAGTGTTAGTTCGTTAAACGGCCCCTTATCCAGCTTTGCTTCGTAGATAACTTGCTCGTTTTCAATCCGAACGACATCCCCCTTTACGACCTGAACATCTCCCTTAGTCTCTGGCTTTCGTGAACTCTTGAGAGTCAATGCATTGAGTTCAGCAAGCATAGAGTCCAGCGATTCGAGTTCGATTACAAAGCAGACTCTTCGTTGGTTGTCAGCAATTGTTAGCGTTCGATTGGCCCGGTCTAGAATCTTGACCAACGAATTCGAGTGATCCGTCTCAATCGTGAGCGTTTCTGTAAAGTACGTTTTGTATTGCTCTAGTGGCGGCGCAGTTTCCTTTGCGTAGATGTCGACGTCGATACGCATGCAACTTTGCTGATCGGTTTTTTTAAAGGCGGCTTCGTTAATCGATTGAGCTTTAGTCAACGTAGAGTTACCAGAAGATACGATCATCATGAAAAGCACACCTGCGAGCCATCGAAATGTCATAACGATATCCCTCATCTAAAAATTGAAGGCAGAGGTAATGGCAGCATCCATGGCCACATCTTCGGTCGGATCGTACGGATAAAAGACTCTTGCGATCCGCCCTGCTACGAGCGTTAAATAAGCTCGTTGAAAGGTCGACTCGTCCATCTCGGTAACCGGCGCGCCTGTGGATGGATAGATGTACTCGGGAAACGATTTACGAAAGACTGGAGCCGTTTCGCCTTTTTTGTAGACGACTAATGCTGATGTACAACGACCTCGGAACAACGTTTGCCCTTCTCGAAGCTTAAGATCGGAAATGCTGGCGTCGATGATGTAGTCAGCTCCCAATCGAGAGGCGACTTGCTCCATGTCCATCTGCCCCAGTGGCTGATCTTGGCAAACTCCTTCGACCACATCTTGGCCGACCAACTGGATCTTTTTCACCTTCGCCCCGAGATGCAGATTGATGTGCTTAGCCAGAACAACACTCACCGCATCCCATGTGTGAACGCCGTTATTGCTGACCAAAACAGCGACCTTTTTACCCTTTAGCTCGTCGAATTCGGCAGGCGAATCCTTGCCCTTGATGACGTACAAGACGTTGGAAAGCAGGCTCACACATCCCGTGCTCGCCATCAAAATAATCAGCAAAACCGAAGCGAGCCCCGGTCCTAGGCCATATCGCCCCTGTTTTGTTCGGTCCGCATTCGGATTTCGGTTCATCTAGACTTCCTGTCCTTGTAAACTCCGACCAACAACTATCCCTGCTCTCGGCTTATATCCAAAGAAATTAGCATGACGCTAGACCAACTGAGCTATTCTCAAGGTCGGAAATCCGGGATTTGCAATCACTGAGCCAATTTCAGAACTGGAAAATTGAGGAATGGCTGTTAAAACTAGGACAGGGATTCAGTTCGTTGAATCGACTGAGGTTAGAAACTGATTCAGCCCCCCAGTCCCCGTATTTTGCCTTGTTTATTCGTACCGATCCTTTACAGACCAACCATTCATGGAACTTCCCGTCATAAGTTTGGGCCAGCCAGCACCGGCGGATGAGGCTGCCGAGACACTTGGATGCGGCACTACCCCTGTTTTTGAGCCTAGCCGGCGACTCCCATCGTGGCTCAAACGAGAAGTCCCCAAAGGTAACGAAAACCGATTTACCTCCGGACTGCTGGATGAGCTACGCTTGGAGACGGTCTGCGAAAA